>DATFXP010000112.1:0-18546 GCA_035315785.1 Candidatus Udaeobacter sp.
GTCCTCTGGCTGCCGTCAGTGAGCTTTGGTCCGTATCCACTGACTTATTTCGCGAGCCTGATTAATCAGTTGGGTTCGGACATTCGTGACAAGATCCAGATCAAACTTATTGGCCCGGCAACTTCCACCGGTTTGCAGAACATGGTGCGTGAAGTGCGCTGGTATCGGCTGGGTCCCGCGACACAAGAGGCGCTTCGGGGTGTCCAGATCATTTCGCCTCGGGCGACTAACTCAGACGCGTTGCTGCTCTCATCGCCTGATTTGGGAACAGCCGAACCCGCCGCGAAATCTGTGACCGAACTATTGGAAAACTCGGTTCCGAAGGATCCAAACAATCCCAAGAGCGGGTTGCATTTTATTCGCACGATTCCACCCGACAACTTTGTAATGGGAAAGTTAATCGATGAACTCGCACGCCGTAACATTCCCGTTACGCCTCAAACAGCATCTAATGCTCACGTCGTTACACCTGCTCACATCGTGATTTTGAGCGAGTGGGACACTCCCTACGGCCGGTCGTTAGACGCCACTTTTACTGCGGAGGCGTCAGGGCAAACGATCAAAGATGTTGTTGAGCAAAAAGCAAAGCCGCCGGCCTGGATACATTCGTATCATTATCTTCGTGGAATCGATGGACGGCTGCCAGGCGACAGCAGCAAAGATAATCCGCGCGAGGAAGAGCAAAAATTTCAGTCGGGGCAGCACTCCGTCGCGGTAGAGGCGACGGAAGGATTGAACCAATCGGATTATCTTCGCCGGTTGGCGCACCAGATGAGAGAGGACAATGCGCGATGGAAACGCCAGGACGGATACGGTATTCGCGCAATCGGTCTGCTCGGAGCTGATGTTTACGATAAAATGATGATCCTACGCGCGTTGCGTCACGAGTTTCCCGCTGCCGTTTTTTTCACTAACAACTACGACGCGCATTTTGAGCGGCTCGACACCTGGGCAGACACACACAACCTGGTAATCGTTTCGCCATTCGGCAACTCGTTGCCTGAAATTTATCTTCAGCAGCGCATCGCTCCGTTCCGCGACAACAATCAAACGTCGATGTACGTCGGCACGCTGATCGCCACCGAGCGCATGAGCAACGAAGAAGTCGAATCGCTCCAATGGCAAACGCGCATTTTCGAAATCGGCCGGTACGGCGCGTATGATCTGAGTCCTCCCTGGTATCTCTGGCGGCCTAGTGATTCGAAGTTTGTGGTGGAAGGAAATTACAAGAGAGACCAGAACGAAAAGACGTGGTTTCGGGAGTGGTTACTTTCGCCCGGTGTAATCAGCGGACTCATTATTATTGCATTGTCGATTCTGGTGATGGCCGCATGGATCAGCGTGAGTATTGCTCGCCGCAGATTACCGGGCGGTGGCACTGCCATTGAGCGCCTGAAACGCGCGCTCGTCAGCACAACCTTCTGGCTGGTCTGTGGCGTACCGCTCATTGTTTTCCTGGTTGCTCTGGTCGCGCAATACTGGGGTTCCGAAGAACCGCTGACCTTTTTCTCAGGGATCAGTATCTGGCCAACTGAAATGGTGCGTCTGGTCGCATTGATGCTCGCGATCTTCTTTATGTTCAGAGCGAGCTTTGACCTTCGGGCGAATGCCAGGCGCATCGAGGCCGAGTTTTCGTTCGCTCCGTTGCGGTTGACACCTTTTCGATGGCGGGATCTCGGGATCGGCTTCGAACGTTGGCAGATGAAGGAGATATCAAACGCGTCACGCTTTTCCGCCGAAGAAGCATGGCATGCTTATCTATGCCGGCAGAAATTCTGGCCCCGGCTAATCCGAATCGGAATTCTGTTTACGCTCTATGGGATTTTTACGTTGGCGCTTTTCCAATTATCTCCACAACCGCTTCCGCCTGCGCGTGGCGCGATGGCTTTCAACTTTGACGCTGTTGCGTTTTGTCTGGCCGGAGTCGGTTTGCTGCTTCTGTCGTTCTACGTGGTCGACGCGATTCAATTAAACTGCAACTTCATTCGCATGTTTGGCCGGGAAGTAACCGAATGGGGTCGAAGCGTGGTTGATCGATCTCACCGAAGCCCGCCGCTGAGCGAAGAGGAGCTTTCGGCATATCATGAAATCTTTTTTGTCGCACGGCGGACAAAAGTCGTCGCGCCCCTGATCTGGTATCCGCTTCTGGTCCTTACGTTGCTTGTTGTCGCGCGCTCTTCGGTATTCGATAACTGGACCTGGCCTCCTAGTCTCGTGTTGATCACTGGCATCACTGCAGCATGGGCATTGGGAAGTGCCATGTTGCTTAGGCGCGCGGCCGAGAATTTGCGTGAAACCGCTCTTAATGATCTCCGGCGATTTCGCTTGTTAGGTCAGGAAAGCGAAGTGAAACGACGGACGTTCGACGAACTCATCGATGAGATTCGCGACCTCAAAACTGGCGCATTCGCGCCATTGGGTGACCAGCCATTTGTTCGAGCTGTGCTGCTTCCGGGGGCTGGGCTCGGCCTTCTGGCAGTCGCGCAGCGTTTGCTCGGTATTTTCTAACTACATGAGTTAGAATTTCCTTGCCACACGTTTCGCTCGGGGCGTATCAATGCTGACTCGGTGAAGGCAATGCTGCCAACGGGGGCCCATATTTTCCGCCTCAGTCGAGTCGGACTCTGCGTAGGTGTGTGCGCCCTGCTCGCCCTTGCTAGCTGCAAAAAAAACGAGCCGATCGACGAGGCTAAAGCGGCAGGAAAAAGCACGGCCAATTTTCCGCAAATCACTGCAGACATCTTCAAACCGATGGATGGCGGCATCAATCTTTCGCCAGAGGAAATCATGGGCCGCAATGCATGGAACCTCTGGAGCGGAGGCAATCAGCATTTTTGGAACAATGCGGCCCAGGACAGTTTTGGACTGATGGATCTTTTGAAGATGCTCGATAATCGCAAATTTTCCCGCGGCGAACGTTTCAAAGTGCTCGGCCTCGTGAACGAACCGGGATTTCGCGCGGCGAGTAAGCCGGATGAATTCGGCTTGTGGCTCGACGAAGAGGTTGAGGCAGAACCGGCAGGCATCGATCAAACCGTGTACGGGAAGTCTTCGGGTGTACTCGGTTTTCGCCTTTTTCCGAATCCCGATTTCAACGAGGAAGCACGCAAGAAATGGAATGGCGATCGTTTCATGAACGATCCCACTTACTACAACGACAATAAGCTCATCCGTCCTTATCGCGTCGGTGTAGCATGCGGTTCCTGCCACATCGCGCCGAACCCAAGTAATCCGCCCTTGGATCCGGAAAACCCTCATTGGGAAAATCTGGCCTCAGCGATCGGCAACCAATACATCAACGAGGGAAAGGTGTTCGCCTGTAATGTCGAGAAAGGCGGGTTCTTTTACGAGATGCTTCTTACACAGCCTCGTGGCACTTCGGATACCTCGCGCATTGCGACCGATCACATCAACAACCCAAATGCAATCAATCCGATCTTCTTGCTTGCTGAGCGGGAGCGCATTGCGGTGCCGGAAAAGATGGCGGGTGGAACACTGGCGTTACCTGGCGCAAAAGAGGAGATGCCGGTGCCGCACATTCTAAAGGATGGTGCCGATTCGGTCGGTGTCCCAGGCGCAACGATTCGCGTTTACGTGAACATCGGGATGTTTTCTGAATATTGGCTGACGCGCCACCAACGGTTGATCGGCCTCATGAAGCAAGAACCATTCGAGATTCCTTATGCTCGCGAGCATTCCGTTTTTTGGCGTGCGACGGAGGAGCGGTTGCCAAACATCGCCGCCTTTTTCCGGCGCCTTCAACCATTTCATCTTGCCGATGCGCCCGGTGGGCAGGCTTATATCACTACAGACGCCGCGCTGATGACGCGCGGAGAAGAAGTTTTTGCCGAAAGCTGTGCCGCGTGTCACTCGAGCAAACAGCCGCCGCCAAACGTCGATCCACAGTCCGGTGAGGGAAAAGCATGGTTCCGCGCTGCGGTTATGGCGCCGGGCTTTCTGGAAAACAATTTCCTATCTACCGACAGGCGTTATCCGTTGACGAAGATCGAAACCAATTCTGCTCGTGCATTCGCAACCAATGCCAAAGCGGGTCACGTCTGGGACAATTTCTCCTCGATCACTTACAAGGAACTCTCGCCCGTGGACGAGCTCGAATTTTTCAATCCGTTTGATGAAACGCATCCGATCAAGTTCAAGCCTAAAGAGAAGAATGTTGCCCCCGGTTATTATCGGGTTCCGTCGCTCGTCAGCGTTTGGAGTTCCGCGCCGTTACTGCATAACAACATGCTCGGAAAGTTTACCGGTGACCCTTCAGTGGCAGGCCGCATCGATGCATTTAATGATGCAATCGAAAAATTGCTCTGGCCGGAAAAACGCTTGAACAGGGATTCCATCTGGCGAACGCAGAACGATTGCTCCCTGCATTTGCGCAAGGAATATCTAACGGGGGTGCTGAAACCCCTTCAAGCGTTCGCGGATCGTGACGGGTACATCAAAACCGGAATGATCCCAAAAGGCACGCCCGTGAACCTGGTTGGCAACCTGGATCCGGACTTTCAACACATTAATGTATTTCGGAAAATCGCGGAGAAGCTAATCAAGCTCAAAACCGTCAACCTGTCGCGTGACGAAGCAGCCGCCGAATTCGACCAACTCATTCCAGATTTGCTCGCGGCGAACAAATGCCCGGACTTCGTCGAGGACAAAGGACATTATTTCGGCACCGACCTGCCAGATTCAGACAAACACGCGCTGATCGAATACTTGAAAACGTTCTAACCGTTAAAAGAAAGGAGAACCAATGGCAGTCACCGTTCCAGAAATGTTAAAGATGTCGCAGGCGCAGCTCGACGATATGTTCACGCAAAGTCCGGTTGGGGAAATTCCGAGCGGCGAGGCCAAGGGAACCGCGATCGTCGCTCCGGGGACGACTTACACCCAGGACATTGCGAATTTCATAAACCATTTTGCGTGGCAGGGAAAAGTTTTTGATCCGAGCAAAGGCGTGTTGCGAAACAAGATTTCACCCTTCGGATTGAACGCGATTATCGCCAAGGTCTATAAAGGTTCGAGCTGGATGGACAAGAAGGATTGCATTGTCCTCGACTATTCCGAGACCTCGCTCATAGCGCATTGGGTCCGCGACGAGATTCGCGAAGTCGCGCCACACGTTTACCTCGGCAAGGTTTATCTGGGCAAGAAACGGTTGATTGATTTCGCTTTGGAGTTTCCGGCTGCCACGTAGTCACATCGTGCGGCCATCTAACGCGCCGTGAATTCGAACGTCAGCCGCCCGATCCCGCGAGCGAACACTGGTTCACCGTTCCTGAATTGGGTGAGCAACACGACGATGTTCCTCCTGCAGATGGAACGCCGAATCGATCCCTGGCTGCGGCCGATATTCGACGCCACCCTACGCGATCCAGTAGCACGCTTCGTCACAGCATTGATGAACAATAAGCGAAAGGACGATGGCTTAAAAATCGCCGAGGAAAAGCTGTTGCCTAACGAGGAGGAATATCTCAAATCCATCATCGACAGCTTTACCACGCAGATGCGAGGACTCTGGAAACCCGGCGGATTTGAGCGCGGCGGGAACACCAAAACTCAAGGCATCGTCCGCGGGGAATTTATCGTGCATGACAATCTTCCGCCGCAATTTCGGCATGGCATTTATGCCAACCCGCAAACCTTCCGTTGCTGGGTCCGTTTTTCCGGACCCGGTCCTTACATCACGCCGGACATCGACGACGTCGGTTTCATGAGCATCAGCATCAAACTAATGGGCGTGCCTGGGGAGAAATTGATGAAGGAGGAAGAACATACGCTGGACATGTTCGGCGTCTCCACGCCCACATTTGTCACACAAGACATAAAGTCGAATGCGCACCTGCAAAAATGGAGCGTAAAAAATGCGCAGATTTTTCATTTCGTTAATTTCGAGCAACCGCACATCGCTGACATGATCATGCAGGGGTTGTGGGTGAAAACCCAGAGCAGCCCGTTTGAAGCTCCCTACTTTAGCTGCGTCCCATATCTGTTAGGCGAAGGACAGGCAATGCAATATTCGGTGTGGCCGAAGGCCAACAAGAAAACCCCGATCCCACGGCTGCCGTTCCGCCCACCGGACGACTATCTACGTGCTGCCATGGTGAAGGCGCTGAATGAAGCCGATGTGGAACTGGACTTTCGGTTGCAATTGCAGACCGATCCGTTCCTGATGCCGATCGAGAACAACGGTGTGCTCTGGCCGGAAAAACTTTCGCCACGTGTTTCAGTGGCAACACTTCGACTGCCGCAACAGAAGTTCGATTCGCCTGCCCAAATGGAATTCGCCAAGAAGCTCTCTTATAACCCCTGGCATACGATCGCCGAGCATCGACCACTGGGTAATCAAAGTCGCGCCCGACAACAGATGTATTTCGCGTTATCACAGCTACGCCATGACATGAACGATGTGCCTCGTTACGAGCCCACAGGTGATGAGGTATTCGACTAGAAGGCCATGACGCCGCAGGAAACTTTCATGATTTTGGCGCCGATCGTTCCGTCACGCCTGGCGGAACTGCGCAGCTTGCTTTACTCCATGAATGAAACGCTGGGGAGCGTCAACCCAAACAACCGGCTGGTCCCGTTCGCGCAGTTCGACACGCTGCATTTCGCCCGTTTTGTGATCCTCGACGATCAAACCGTCGGAGATCTGCGCATCTACGGGTTGCCGGTCCGTACGCATCCGCTGTATCTCGCCTTCCTAGGCGACATTGACGGCGAGGAGGAGACATTCCTCAACGAACTGGTGAGGCGTGCGCCCGATGGCTTGCGCGCGATCTTTTCGTGCTGCCACGGATTCGCGTTCGACACCGATCTAATGGCCTGGATGAAGCTGCTGCGCAGTCCCGCCAGCGCGGCTTACGTGAACACACGAGGGCGTACGGTACGGCGAATTCGCGAAGAAGCGGCATTACAGAATGCGATCGAAAGCCACCTGGCGCACCAGGCGTCTTCATTCGAGCACCTGCCGCCACGTGAAATTCATGCGCAGTTAAAGCGGTTCGTGGAAACGGAAAAATCCGCGGGCCGCCTCACTCTGTCCGACGAGGAGCCGACGCCTATTGACTGGCAGATCAGAAAAATATTGCACATGATCGGCATGCCCTTGTGGTTGTTGCTGGTTTCGCCGCTGCTGATTCTGATGGCTTTATTCTACCTCTTTCAGCTTCGCCGCTTAGAGAAGACCGATCCCGAGCCCTACATCGTCGATGACGACGACCATTTCGACGCCTTGGCGGAGTCGGAAGATCACGATGTCACGAATCCGTACAGTGCACTGGGTACCTTGAAACCGGGCCTGTTGCGGCTCATGACAATCAGAGGTGTTCTTTTGGTGATCGACTATGCAACGCGTCACATCATCCAAGCCGGACGCCTAGGGCGCGTCCGCACCATCCATTTCGCGCGCTGGGTGCTGATTGGCGGTACCGAGCGGCTGGGTTTTTTCAGCAACTATGACGGCGGCAACGAAAGCTATATGGACGACTTCATCAACAAGCTCGGTTTCGGCCTCAATATTTTTGCCAGCAATGGCATCGGCTATCCTAGAACTGATTGGTTGCTCATGGGCGGCAGCGCCGACGAACGCCGCTTCAAGGAGTTCCAGCGACGTCACACCGTGCTGACGCAGGTTTGGTATAAGGCTTATCCCGGTTTGACCGCCGTCGATTTGGAAAGGAATACGCGCATCCGTCGAGGATTGGAATCCTCGTCGATCAGCGAACAGGAGGCCCAGGAATGGCTGGCCCTGCTATGACATACAGCGTGGTCGATTACGCGGACGTGCAAGGTCTGGTGCGCTTTGGTTATGGTCGCATGACCAGCGCATCCTATGCACTCGTGCGCGTGAAAGACGTCGCTGCAGCGAAGGGTTGGTTGCGAGCGGCTCAGGTCACCAACGCGGTGGAACAGAGGCCACCGCCGACCACGGCTCTGCAAATCGCGTTCACAGCACCGGGCCTGACTAGGCTTGGCTTGCCAACCTCCGTGATGGAAGGCTTCTCACGTGAGTTCCGTGGAGGGATGGGGCAAGAAAGGCGCGCGCGACAGTTGGGCGATATCGGAAATAACGCGCCGTCGAATTGGTTGTGGGGCAGCAAGCGCTCGGACGATTTGGATCGAGAACAGAAAACTGATCGCGAGGCACACCTCCTAGTTATGTTTTTTGCCGAGCCGAACCAGTTCGCTTCGTTTGTCGAAAATGCAAAGGGCGACATCTGGAACGACGCATTCGAGGAGGTTATCTGCCTTGGCACCAGCAATCTCGACGGAGATGAACCATTTGGTTTCGCCGATGGCATCAGCCAGCCTGAGATTGACTGGGACGAACAGCGGCAAACGCCATGCAAACAATTGGAATACACCAATATTGTGGCGCTGGGTGAGTTTCTGCTCGGCTATCGCAACGAATACGGAAAGATTACCGATCGGCCTTTACTGAACCCGGACGCGACGAACGCGGAATTGCTGTCCGCTGTCGATATGCCTGGGAAAAAAGATCTCGGGCGCAACGGGACCTATTTAGTGATGCGCCAATTGGAACAGGACGTCCGAGGCTTCTGGAAGTTCCTTTACGAGCAACATGGCGGGAATCTCGCAGAGGTCGCCCAGTTAGCGGCAAAAATCGTCGGCCGCACGCGAGCAGGCGATCCTTTGGTGCCAATCCAAACTGAACCGATTGCCGGCACAGATCCACGCACGGTTAAGCAGAATCAATTTACCTACCAAGCTGATCCAGTCGGGACGCACTGCCCTTTCGGCGCACATATTCGCCGAACAAATCCACGCAACAGCGATTTCCCGGAGCCACGCCCCAGTGCCTTAAGAAGGCTCATTATCATACTCGGTTTCGGCCGGAAGGGCTTCTATGACGATCTAACTTCATCGGTCCGTTTTCATCGTATTCTCCGTCGCGGCCGCGAATATGGTTCGGAGCTGTTGCCCGAAGACGCGCTACAGCCAGCGCCGCCTAACGAGTCGCCTCGCGGGTTACATTTCATCTGTCTCAATGCCAATATTTCGCGCCAGTTCGAGTTCCTGCAAAGCGCATGGATAGCGAACACCAAGTTTTCCGGCGTAACCGGAGAAAGCGACCCGCTTTTGGGCAATCGTGAACCAATCACGGGATGCTCGGTTACTGCCAACTTCAACATTCCTGGCGACGGTACGCTGCGGCAGCGCGTGTCCGGTCTGCCACAATTTGTGACGGTCCGCGGCGGCGCCTACTTCTTTTTGCCAAGCTTACGGGCATTACGCTACTTCGCGGGAGCTTGAACGCCTCGAAGTGGCGGAGCACCACGCAAGACATGAAAAGCGCTTGTCTGCGGGGCAGTTCTCCGGCAGTTTCGTTCCGGTATGGCATCTGATCGCAGGCTGGGTTGTCTAAGCATCTTCTTGTTCATTGCGCTGTGTGCCAGCCTGTTCGTGAACTTTGTCCTGATGATTGCCGCGTTTCAGCGCGTCGGCGGCGTCAGGGAAGCCGAGCCCATCCCGCGTTTTCGCGAGATCCTGCTGCAAAGAGGCGCCCGTGCCACCACGGACAGAATCGCGGTGATCACCATGCGCGGTATGATCAGCTCGTCGATCCCGGGAAGCGTCAGCGACTCGATGGTGGACGACTTACGGGCAGCGCTTCAACAGGCGCGCGAGGATCATCGTGTGAAGGCCATTGTGCTGGAGATCGATTCACCCGGCGGAGAAGTCACCGCTTCCGACGAGATCTACAGCGCGGTCGTCAAGACGCGCGCGCGGAAACCGGTTGTCGTGTACATGAATACACTGGCAGCCTCGGGCGGATATTATGTCTCCTGTGGCGGTAAATTTTTGATGGCTAATGAAACGACCATCACTGGAAGCATCGGTGTAATCATTCAAACGCTGAATTACGAGCAGCTGTTAAACAAGATCGGCCTCGCATCGGTAGTTTTTAAAAGCGGCAAATTCAAAGACATGCTGAACGGAGCGCGACCGATCACGCCTGAGGAACGGGAGCTCGTTCAGAATTTCATCATGAATACGTACGACAAATTTCTCGGCATCGTCTCAAAGGAGCGAAACATGCCGGCTGATCTTCTCCGAAATACCATCGCCGACGGCCGAATTCTCTCGGGCAAAGAAGCATTGCAGAACAAACTCATAGACGGTCTCGGTCAATTAGACGACGCCTTCACCAAAGCAAAGGAGCTGGCAAACGCGCCGGACGCGAAAGTCGTAAAGTACGGGCCGCCGTTCAGTCTGTCGCGGTTCCTTCGCGTGTTCGGAGAATCGGAATCGAAAATCGAACTGCAACTTCCGAAACAACTCGTGCCGCAATTGGAATCGGGGCGCGCTTATTTCCTGCCGAGTTACTACGCTCCGTAGGCGCTGAGGGTCGCGCACACTTCAGCAAACCCTCATGCTATTCGGGAATGTTTGCGGGACATTCGGAGCGGCCCCGAGCGTGGCGTTAGCGGTGCTCTCTTTCCTTTACTCAATTGCTGGGGTTTGTGTGTACATATCGCTGATTTATCAGATTATTACACGGATTCGTACTGATTCCGGAGCTGACGTACAGCAGCGCGCTTTTGGACTGCCGGAAGCCGTCCTCGCTGGCGTGCTGATCTTTTTCTTCTTGCTAACCATTACGTCAACAGTCCCGGACCCGGCGCTTCAATTTCACCCGCGTAACCTTCTGGCCAATTTTCTCCTCAGCGCTTTCGTGGTGCTCGTCATATTCACACTCCTGCAATTTCGCGGTTTTGATGTCGGCGCATTAGCGGGATTTTTCAGAATCAGTTTTTTCCGAACTTTAGGCACCGGGGCCATCCTGCTCTTTTTTGCTTATCCATTGATCGGTTTTTCGGAAGCGATCAATCAGCGATTCTTCGGTGGCGGCTCAAGCAAGCAAAGCATCGTCGAGTTCTTCAGCGCATCACAAACTATCGGTCAGCGGATCATGATTATTGTTTTCGCGGTCGCGATCGCGCCGATCGTCGAGGAGTTTGTTTTTCGATTTTTCATATACGGCGTCCTCAAACGGTACATTGGCTGTCTTCTCGGGGTGATACTTAGCGCGCTCCTGTTCGCCGCTGCCCACGCACACTTTCCTTCCTTCGTGCCGCTGTTTGTCTTGGGCAGCTGTTTCGCAATTGCCTACGAATGGAGCGGCTCGATCCTTGTTACGATGACCATGCATTCCCTGTTCAACTCACTGACTCTCATCGCCCTGGCATTTCCAGAGATCATTTCTCAATGAACCTCGGTGCTTTGGGTGAAGACCGACTGCTCAACCAAATCTTGCTTCATCTTCCGCGTCGGGGCGGCCGGGAAGCCTTTGCGCGTTCAGCCGACGACTGCGCGATTGTCCAATTACCGGCAAACAAAAAATATCTCGTGCTAAAAACGGACTGCGTCGTCGAAGGCGTGCATTTTGTACACGGAAGCCACGCGTCAGACGTCGGATGGAAAGCAATGATGCGTCCTTTGAGCGATTTCGCTGCAGCTTCAGCTGTGCCTGACTGCGCGTTGGTTACGCTCATCGTTCCGCAACAAACCAAGCTCGCATGGGTGCGAGGACTTTATCGGGGACTGCGCCGAGCGGCGAACCGCTTCGACGTGAGCATTGTGGGTGGCGAAACGAGCAACACACCGGGGCCAATCGTGATTTCGGTGAGCGTGGCAGGGTTTGTTGAGAAAACCCGCGCAGCCTCGCGCCGGGGCGGAAGATCAGGGGACGACCTTTTCGTTACCGGCCGCCTTGGGGGCGCGCTGAAACGCAAGCATTTAAAGTTCGTTGCGCGGATCATGGAGTCGCGCTGGCTTACGAAAAATTTTTCAATCCACGCAATGATGGATCTAAGCGATGGACTCGGAGCTGATCTTCCTCGTCTTGCCCGCGCAAGCAAAGTGGGATTCGACATCCAAATGGAAAATTTGCCCGTCGCCCGTGGTGCAACCATCAACAAAGCGGTTTCAGAAGGCGAGGATTATGAATTGCTCTTCGCCATTTCGCCGCGCGACAGAAATTCCCTGGAGCGAGAATGGCGACGGAAATTTCCAAACTTACGACTGACTAGAATTGGCTCGCTCAATCGCAAATCGCCAATCCGAAATCGCAAATTTCCCCGTGGCTACGTTCATTTCCAACAGCGCTGCTGAAACGGAAGTAATTGCGCGGCGAGTTGCGGAGGACCTTGCCGCTGGTGCCGTGTTGGCTCTCAAAGGCGAACTCGGCAGCGGCAAGACCTTGTTTACGCAGGCTCTCGTCGCAGCCCTCGAGAGCGATGCCGCAGTAACCAGCCCGACTTTTACGATCGTGCATGAATATCAAGGTGGACGATTGCCCGTTTACCATTTCGATTTCTTTCGCCTGGAAAATCGAGAGTCGGCCGTGCGGCTGGGGTTGGAAGATTATTTTTTTAGCGATGGCGTTTCAGTGATCGAATGGGCGGATCGATTCCCGGATTTGATTCCAGAAGGGGCACGGTGGATTGCCTTTGAAATAAGATCAGAGCGCCAACGGGTCATCACGCTTTCATCGCCATCATGAAAACTCTCGCGTTTGAACTTTCCACTTCGCGAGGCAGCCTGGCCTGGCTGGAGGGCGCAATCGAGTTCACGCGTGAATGGCCTAACGATCGAAAAAATTCTGTAGCGTTTTTTGAGAACCTCCAGGCCGTGCAGGGAACGTTTGGCGCTCCGGAAACGATTATTGTCGGACTTGGCCCCGGCTCCTATGCCGGAACACGGATCGCGATTTCGGCCGCGATCGGGATACAGCTTTCTTGTGATGCACGCTTGATCGGCTATCCCTCGATTTGCGTAATGCAATCCGATGCGCAGGAATACTGTGTGATTGGCGACGCGCGTAGGAAATCTTTTTTCTTTGCGCACATCTTCCAAAATGGAGTGATTGAAGGCCCAACGCTTTTTTCCGAAGTCGACTTGAAAGCGAGGCTCGAATCGCTCGACGCAGCAACGCCACTTTTCTCTTCAGAGTCGCTCCCGCAGTTTCAGCGAGCCGTGCTTTCGTTTCCCTTGGCTCTCAATCTGGCCAGACTTGCGAAAGAGCCCCGACGAAGCTTTTGTCTGCCACCACTGCAACCACTTTATTTGCGAGAACCACATATCACCATGCCGATATGAAAGAAACTTACCGCTGCTGGGCTGAAATTGATCGCGCCGCGTTGAGGCACAATGCCAAGGTAGTACGAGACCGAATCGGGTCCGCCGAGATGCTCGCTGTTGTGAAGGCGAATGCTTACGGCCATGGATTGGTCGGCGTCGCGGAAACGCTGGCTGATGAGGCACAATTATTTGGCGTCGCCAATCTTCAGGAAGCTCTCACGCTGCGCCAATCGCTGCCGCATCCTGTCGTGATTCTCGGTCCGGCGACTCCTGAGGAACGCGCGGTGATCGCCGAGCACGGTTTCATCCCGACCATCTCTAGTTTGGAGGAAGCGGAGGCGTTCGATCGCCTAAAGCCGACCTTAGTCAATTTCAAGATCGATACTGGCATGGGACGAATGGGTGTTGTGCAGAATGTCGCCCGCGAGGTGTTCCAACGAGTGGCGGGAATGGCGAATATTGCGATCCACAGCATCTCGACGCACATGCCGGTATCCAACGAAGACGCAGAATACACGCGCGACCAGCTCGTCCGATTCCAGAAAATCGTCGATCAAATTCGCGCAGAAGTTCCTGGAAGTTACAAGGCTCACGTGTTGCAAAGCGCCGGCACACTAGCCTTCAATCAGCCGACCCACGAAATTGTGCGCGCCGGTATCATGCTCTACGGCATTTCGCCGCTCCCGGAATTTCGCCACTTGCTAAAGCCGGCGATGACGTGGAAAACACGAATCTGTCTCGTGCGCGACGTGCCGAAAGGCAGCTCAATCAGCTATGGCCGCACGTTTATCGCGCCGCGAAATATGCGCGTTGCAACGTTGTCAGCCGGCTATGCCGACGGTTATCCGTGGTATCTCTCCAATCGTGGCGCCGCCTTTTTGGTGCGCGGGAAGCGCTGTCCTCTTCTTGGTCGGGTGACGATGGACTTGATGGTGATCGATGTGAGCGGGCTCGATGACGTGAAGGTAGGCGACGATGTTGTTCTTATGGGGCGCGACGGGAGCGAAGAAATTCCCTGTTCTGAATTGGCCGAAAAAGCCGGGACGATCACGTGGGAAATTGTGACACGAATTGGCGTTCGTGTGCGGCGCGTATATCTTTAGTCAGTACGTCGCTTCGGTGCACGAAAACAAAAGCGATATAACGGACGATAGCTTTTTCACCGATGTTCCAGATCGTCTTCAATGAGCTGAGCGCGGCCGAGATTTCGGCGTTACCAAAAAGGTTGCAGCTCGAGTTGCTGGCCGAGTTCCAAATCCTACCCGAAGATTTAGATCAGCTCGACAGCGACCGCTTCGGCGTGATCGAACGTGAGGGAAAAAAGCTCTATCGATATCGCGCGAAGAATTACCGCATCTACTTCGCTAAGACCGACGAAGGCGTCAAAGTGCATCGCGTTTTGCACAAAAACACGCTTCGCGATTTTCTGTTCCGCAGCAAATTGCCTGTTTCCGAGGACGCGCAATTGGGCGAAACGCGCGAGTTCTGGAAGTTAATTGAGGAAGGCGAACGCACGCCGAAGGCGTGACGGCCAAGTTCTGTCGGACGACTTCGACAGAGCAAACTACTTCATCAACAACACCGAACGGCTGCGCTTAATTTCGCGCGTGATTTTCCGGTGCATGTATGCGGGCATACCTGTAACTCGACGCGGTAGAATTTTGCCGCTCTCCGTGACAAATTTCTTCAGAAGATCCGGGTTCTTGTAATCGATTGCCTCCATGGCGATGTCGATCCGACGCCGTGGCATGGGACGGTTGGCGCGGCGAAATGCGGAACGACGTTTTGGGGTTTTTGGCTGCATGGCTGGTTACTTGTGCTCGCGGTGCAAGGTATGCCGCCGCAAAAACGGATTGTATTTTTTCTTCTCCAAGCGATTTGGAGTCCGTGGACTTTTCTTATTACGCGTCGTCATGTAACGCGACGGAGGCTTCCCAAGCGCTTTAGCTTCGGTGCATTCGAGAGTAACAATTTCCTGCGGCATAAGCGTCGATCACTCCTTCACTTCCGGCGGAGCGGCTTCCTCCTCCTCGGATTCGGCGCCTTCCTCTTCGGTCAAACCAAACAAAGAAGTAACTGATGGTCGAATCCGGGTGGCTCTACTCTGTTTCTCCAATTGTGATTGACACTCCACAGTGAAACGGGCGAAGGGAATTGCCTCGAGACGTGCGCGCGGGATGGGTTTACCGGACATCTCGCATTTTCCGTATGTTCCTACCTCGATGCGCTTCAGCGCCTCATCGATTTCGTAAAGTGCGTCCTGTTCTTGTGAAAGCAAACTCAATGCGAAATCGCGATCGTACGCGTCCGATCCAGCGTCGGCCTGATGCATTCCGAAGGCGGAAGCTTCGCTACCTTCAGCGCGGGATCGAAGAGTGCCCTGGGCTACCCCAGCCATCGAATCCACTACCGCGTCGCGAAGCTGAAGCAGCTTTTGTTTTTGTTGGCGAACAAACGGATCCAGCCTCTTTTCGCGATGATTAAACCCAAGCAGGACCGCTGTCGACGACTGGGTGCCTGCGAAGTTCGTTTTCGGCGAACGGCGCGCAACCTTCTTTTCACGTGCGGAATTTTTCGGCTTGGCCTTCCTGGCGTGAAGGTTGCGATCCGGCCCCGACTTTCGTACAGCAGATTTTGCCGCAGACCTTTTCTTTTTCGTTGATTTGGCCATGGTGACTGTTGTAGCGCCAAGTCTAATCGACTGGCGCGGGGAAAATGGACGCTTAATTAAGAACGTTTATCCCAGCACGCAAGCGGATTCGCCAAAAAAGATTTTGCTCACTTCACCAATGAGGTTCAGTTATAAGATCCACTATCCCAGCGGGATTTATTGCGTGGCGTAACCGGATGAAATTGATGGGCGTATCACTGAATCGCCAGTCGCAGACCCGCGGTTTGCTGGTTCAGTCCGGAGCTTAAAACGACCGCGCGGCGCGCGCTTGCAACTGCCATTCGCGAGAATGAAAGGCGTAACTCAACGCTGTGATCCACGTGAAGCACCGGCGGAATTTCTTTCGAACGGAGTGCCTGGGCCGTCAGAATGATCTGCCATAATCCTGCCGCGCCAACACTCTCGCCCAAGGCGGGTTTGCCCGTGTAGACTAGTGCATTTGGAACGACCTCCTGTAGCGCTTGAGATTCCGCGTGGTCGACAAATGTCCCATTCGCGCTCGAAATAACGAAATCGATTTCTGTTTGAGCGAGATCATACAGGATGCGCCTCAGAATTGTTTCCGCTTCGGCTCGTTTACTGAAATACCCGCCCGGATTCGCGCGTTCGATCGTGACGAATCCGTCGCGTGCGAGCACGATCGCTCCTGCGCCTTCGCTCAGAATCATTCCACGCTTCTTTTTTCTGAAGGGCTCAATCGGCGGCGCTAAACGCAACAAACGCCACCGCCGATAGGCATCGCATAACAACCAGTCGATTTCTTCGGTGCCTACCACGAGACAACAGTCCAGCGTTTCATTCGCCATTAATTCTTCGGCCATTGTTATTGCAGCGAGGCCGACGCTGCCGTCGCCAACGAGTGTATACGTGGCACCGGTTAATCCGAGAATGGCGGCAAGATGGCTGGCCGGCGCGTTGAACACAGTTTCCGGAAACAGGAGCGGGCTGGCTGCCTGCACCCCTGTGCCGACGATTTCATGATAAAAACGTTTCGTGTAGGTGACGCCTCCATTTGAGATCGCGAAAATGAGCGCAATTCGTTCAGCATTCTGCGACTCGATTTTTAGTCCAGCAGACCCCAACGCCTGCAACCCCGCCTCCGCGGCGAAACGCGAAATAGCGCTGGCGCGGCGAAGGCGCGGATGCGAAATCCCCTTCAACGCTGATTCCGGTACGCGAAAAACGCTGTGCACGCGATCGGTGAATTGTTCAGAAATCGTCGTTGCAGATGCTTCTTCACCCTGAAGCAATCGCTCCCAAACGGATTCAACGCCGGTGCCCAGAGGGGTAACCCACCCCATGCCGGCAATCGCCAGACTCATGCTCCGAGCTTGCGCATTAGCAGCGAAGCATTCGTTCCACCGAATCCGAATGAGTTCGAAAGCACCATATCCACCGCAGCTGGTCGCGATTCGTTCGCGACGATGTTGAAATCGACATCGTCATCTGGATTGGTGAAATTGATGTTGGCTGGGAGAAATTGGTGTTGGAGCGCCAGTAAGCAAACCACGGCCTCGATGGCGCCCGCCGCGCCTAGGGAATGACCCATCATGCTTTTGGTTGAACTAACCGGCACACCATTGAACAACGCGCTGATTGCCTTGCCCTCGGTTGCATCGTTGAGCAACGTGGCTGTACCATGCGCATTGATGTAATCAACGTCGGTCGCGGAAATCTGCGCGCTCTCAAGAGCTCGCGACATCGCTTGTCGCGCTCCGACGCCCGATGGTTCCGGTTGCGTGATATGAAAGTTGTCGGTGGAAATACCGTAACCGATGATTTCGGCGAGGACAGGAGCCCTGCGCTCGCGAGCGAGGTCGAGATTTTCCAAGGCCAGGACTGCAGCACCTTCACCGAGCACCATACCAGACCGATGGCGATCAAACGGCCGGCATTTCTCTGGTGTTGAGGCTTGGAGCGAATCAAAGCCGACGAAAACCATTTCGGCCAGCGCGTCGTATCCGCCCGCTAACACCCGGTGGTAACGACCGGAGCGCACGCATTCAAACGCGTGACCGACCGCATTTGTCCCGGAGGCGCAGGCATTCGCGATCACCTGACACGGGGCTGAAATTCCAAAAGCGGTCTGCGCGTCGATCACTGGCTTTTGCGCGGGGTAATTAGAAATCCATGTCGGCGCATGCCGCAGATCTCCTGCTCCCTTTAATGAGCGGTAATAACGTTCGCCGTAAGACATGCCCCCGCTTGTCGTTCCGACTACCATCAATTCGGGCTCAAATTCAGGCTGTTGCGTCACAAGTTCTTGCAGCGCCTGAATCATCATGTGCGACGCACGATGCAGGCGTCGCGAACGATGTATTTGCGCGTGGTTGGCAAGCAGACGCGAGTCGGAAACCTGGCCTGCAGTCTTGCAACGACATTGCGTGACTGAAAAGCGCATCACGGGAGTCACACAGTCTCGTGCGCTGCGCAAGGACTCGAGCGTTTCGCCCAAACCAAACCCGAGCGGGCTGACCACGCCCGCCGCCGTAACTGCCACGCGGGCTGGATCATTCGTGGTGTCTCGCCTATTTTCTTGAGCCATTATCTAAGGTAAAAAATTGACCTTGATTTCTATTGCTTTCTTAAAAGAAGCATTTTACAAGTGACCGCAAAAGAACGGGAAACGGAAGCCCGGAAGTTGGTGGATTGTCAGTTGAGTTTATTCAATGGCGATTTGAAATCCGATAAGCGGAAACAGTTACCTGGCTGCGTTTTTCTAGAATAAACTCGATGGGAACGAAATTATACGTAGGCAA
>DATFXP010000113.1:0-6973 GCA_035315785.1 Candidatus Udaeobacter sp.
ACTGCGAGCACGCGTCCGCCCGCAGTCTTTACTTCCCTACCGTCGCGTTTGGTTCCGGCATGAAAAATCTGCACGTCTTCAAGTGTGGCTGCCTCGTCGAGACCTGAAATTGATTTTCCGGTTTCGCATTTGCCGGGGTACCCACCAGAGGCGAGCACAACCGTCACAGCCGCACGTGTATCCCATTCAATCGCGCATTGCTCGATTTCTCGATCAATCGTGGCCTCTAACAATGGCAACAGGTCTGATCTCATTCGGGGTAACAGCACCTGGGTCTCGGGATCGCCGAAGCGACAGTTAAACTCCAGCACGCGCGGCCCATTGCCGGTAATGATCAAGCCGGGATAAAGAAGTCCTCGAAACGTGACCCCTTCCTCAAGAAGACCACGCAGTAGGGGTTTCATGATTTCCTTATCGAACCGCGTTTGCAATTTGCCATTCCAATTGTTGGCGGGACTGAAAGCGCCCATGCCGCCTGTGTTCGGTCCTCGATCGCCATCCAACGCGCGCTTGTGGTCGCGCGACGATTCCAGCAGAAGATAATTTTTTCCGTCGACGAAGGCATGCAGCGAGCATTCCGTGCCGCGCAAAAATTCCTCGATGACGATCCGTCGGCCAGCATCGCCGAGGCGGGCTTGATTCATCATCTCGTCAATCGTCGATCTTGCTGTTTCAGGGTCGGCAGCAATGACAACGCCTTTACCCAACGCAAGCCCATCGGCCTTGATCACAATCGGAAATCTCAACTGTTCGCAGTAATGAAGCGCCTCGTCGCTATTGGAAAATGTGCGTGCGTTGGCGGTGGGAATGTCCTGCGTGCGCATCAAGTCTTTTGCGAAGATTTTCGATGACTCAATCCGGGCCGCCGATTTATCCGGACCAAATGCGCGCAATTTCTCGCTGGTGAACAGATCGACGATTCCGGCAGCAAGGGGATCATCCGGGCCGACTACTGTCAGATCGACACGGTTTTTCTTCGCGAACCTGACGAGGCTTATCAAATCGGTGGCCGGAATCGCCACGTTTTCAGCAATCTCGCCCGTCCCGGCATTTCCCGGAGCGCAAAAAATCCGGTCCGCATGCGGCGATTGCCGCAGCTTCCAGGTAAGTGCGTGTTCGCGGCCGCCGCTGCCTATGACGAGAATTCTCATCGGATCCGAGAAATGAACCAGAAGTTGTAGCCAATGCCCTCGGACCGTCCAACGCTTTCAAAAATTTCCGTGCACCCGTCTGCCTCGCTGCGGGGAGGCAAACGGCTTGCTCTATGTTGCAGGCCTTGATTCCGCCGGTAGGATCGACATCTCCAACTTCTCGGTGTGCCGAATGATCGTGAGCGTTGCACTGACGTTAATTTGTTCGCCGACCAGAACCTTGTGCAGATGATGCACGGTGCCAATCGGCTGGCCATTGAACGCAACAATCAAATCATTCTGGCGCAAGCCGGCTCTTTCGGCGGGACTGTTCTTTTCGACCGAAACAACCAGCACGCCGGTCTCAAGCGGCAATCCGTAAAAGCGCACGATCCGCCGGTGAACCGGCACGTTCTGACCGGCGACACCGATGTAACTGCGGCGGATCTTTCCGTCTTTGATCAGCCAGCCCGCCACAAATTTCGCTGTATTGCTGGCGATGGCGAAACAGATGCCCTGCGCCGGGCGGATCATCGCCGTGTTTACGCCTACGACTTCACCGGCTGAATTGACCAATGGGCCGCCAGAATTACCGGGATTTAACGCCGCATCGGTTTGAATGATGTTGTCGATCAGTCGCCCGGATTGCGCATGCATTGAGCGACCCAGTGCGCTGACAACCCCGGCGGTCACGCTGGCTTCAAATCCGAGCGGGTTTCCGATCGCTATCACCAGTTGGCCGACTCGCAAATTCTCGGAATCGGCCAGGCGCACGTGTGCCAGTTGTGGCGCATCGATGCGAACAACCGCGAGATCAGTATCCGGGTCATCGCCCGTCAATTCGGCGGGATATTCGCGGCCGTCTGGCAGGTTAACGGTGATCGCGCTCGCGCCGTGAACAACGTGGCTGTTTGTCAGAATGAATCCATCCGGCGTGATGACGATTCCTGAACCGTTTCCACTGACTTCGCGTTCTCCACGTTGTGCGGTGACGCGTTGCTTTACGACGATATTAACCACAGCCGAGGCGATGCGCGCGACTGCGCTGACGACTGTGCGCGAGTACGCATCCAGCAACTCGGAGTCACCCCGCTGTGTCTCGCCGCGAATGGGCTGTGGAGCGCCGGTCTCGGTGTCGTTGAATAGAAAGCCGATCCGACCGGCATTGTTTTTCGGAGCAACTGTAACGCTCATGTTTCAATTTCGAACATTGAAACCAGCAGTCAACTACATGCAAACACGAGCCATACGCACCATTCAGAATGTTACCATCCGGCTTGCACGCGTTGCGAATTTGTTTTACACACGGGTCATGCCAAAAGCCTCTTCAGCTCCCTCCGTGCTCGATCCCCGCTGTCCGTCGCGACTGGTGCTTGATCGCATTGCTGACAAATGGACGGCTCTCACGATCCAGATCCTTGCGGGCGGCACGATGCGTTACGCCGCGCTTCAGCGCGAGATCGGGGGGATTTCGCAAAAAATGCTCACCCAGACCCTGCGCAGCCTCGAACGCGATGGCCTTGTGCAACGTACCGTGCACCCGGTTGTGCCGCCGAAAGTAGAATATTCGCTTACAAAACTGGGACGCACGTTAATCGAACCGCTACAGGGACTTTGCCGTTGGTCGGAAAAACATCTCGGGGAACTCCAGGAGAACCGCGCGCAGGCGAAAGCCAAAGCTGTAGCCGCGGTCGCTGGCCGCGGTTGACTCACGTATCGCTTGCGTCGTAACGAGGTCAGCGTCCCAGCTACGGCAAAGCAAACAGTGACTCATGAACCAAGCAGAGATTATTGTGCTCTTGTTGACGGCGGTCGGAGTTCTGGCCGTGCTGGCGCACAAGATTACGCTGCCGTATCCGATCGTGCTTGTGCTTGGCGGGCTCGCTTTGAGTTTTGTGCCGCGATTGCCAGCGGTGAACTTGAATCCAGACGTTGTGTTCTACTTCATTCTTCCGGCACTTATTTATCCTGCTGCGTTGTTTACATCGTGGCGTGATTTCCGGCGCAATCTGCGGGCGATACTCCTGCTCGCTATCGGACTCGTATTGGCGACAACGCTGGTGGTTGCCTGGATCGCGCATTCCATTGTGCCAGCCCTGCCATGGGCGGCTGCTTTTGCGCTCGGCGCAATTGTTTCTCCACCAGACGCGGTTGCGGCAACGGCGATTATTCGCCGCGTCGGCGTGCCTCATCGTATAGAGGTGATCCTCGAGGGCGAGAGTTTGGTGAATGATGCTACAGCGCTGGTTGCGCTGCAGTTTGCGATTGTTGCGCTCGTTACCGGCACTTTCTCGCCGGCGTACGCAGCGGGCCGTTTTGTGTGGGTGGCAGCGGGCGGCGTCGGAATTGGATTGCTTGTTGGGGTGGTGATGCGCTGGGTGCAGAGCCATCTGAATGACCCACCAATCCAAATCACATTCTCTCTGCTCACTCCGTTTATCGCTTATTTGGCCGCCGAACAAATGCACGCCTCTGGCGTTTTGGCGACAGTTGCCGTCGGCATTTTTCTTGGTTGGCATTCGCCGTTAATGATCACGGCGCGGACCCGCCTTCAGGCTTTTGCGTTTTGGGAAACGATCACGTTCCTTCTCAACGGCTTCGTTTTTGTCGTCATCGGTCTCCAACTTCCCAGGATCCTGCATGCGTGGAATCGCGAATCGCTGACCGGCGTGTTTCAAAGTGCGATCGTTATCTGCGCGACTGTGATTCTAGTCCGTTTCGCATGGATGATACCGGGGACCTATCTGTACCGTGTGCTCAGAAGCGAACGAGAGGTGCACGACCTTATCCCGTTGTGGCAGCACGTTGCGATCGTCGGTTGGGCTGGCATGCGCGGCGTGGTGTCACTCGCAGCAGCGTTTGCATTGCCGCTTGCGTTGCCGACTGGCCAACCCTTTCCGGGACGCGATTACATTTTGTTTGTCGCCTTTTCCGTAATCCTGGTCACGCTCGTGTTGCAAGGGCTCACGCTCCCAGTGTTGATCCGGAAGCTCCATGTGCCACGCGATGTCGAAACGGATGAAGAGGAACGCCTGGCGCGGTTGGAAGCAAATAAGGCAGCGCTCAAATGGGTCGAGGAAGCGGGCGCAAATGCGAAGTTTTCCCCTGACGCGGCGAATCGATTGCACGCCGAATACGACGAGCGCATACAACAACTGGAACTTTGCGCTGAAAATCCCGATGATTGCCGGGGCGAAATCGCTACACCGCAATATCAGCGTTTGCAACACCGGGCGTTGCGTGTGGAACGAAAAACCATCATTCGCCTTCGAAACGAGCGGGTGATCAATGATGACGCGTTGCGCCGAATTCAGCGGGACCTCGATTTGGCGGAAGCACGGCTGACCGGGGGGTGACCTGTAGCCACGGGCGCTGCCCGCGGTTTAACTGCGAGGTTTTCCTGAGCGACCGGATTCAACGACCCCGGCTACAGATGGCTAGGCGATCCAGTCCCACCAAAAGAAGAGATCGATACTGTCGTCCAGCCAGTCCCAGACAAATAGGAGCAGTGAAAAACCGTACCGAGCCGGCCAATCTCTGGCCGCACCGCCGAGACGTGCTGCACAGGTCTTCAGCTCTTTCTTGAAGAACCAAGCTAGATGCGATCGAACTTTATCTGTAAGCGGAAGCTTTCCCATTCCAGCCCAGCTGTTGTAGTCGGCCGGCAAGCTGTTCTCTGCTTTGTCCGGATCAGCACCAAGGAAATCGAGGATGCAACGCCGCAATTCAGTCGGTTTTCTTTGCAGATCGTCGAAGAAGTAAATGCGGAACCGGTCTGGATGAACATGACGTTTCCATCGCGCGACGATCGTACTGGGGTATGAACGCAAGAGCAGCCCTCGTCGGAGCAACTGCCGATTGATTTCGTCGATATCGGTTACGTCGAATGCTTCGATCTGGTGATAGTGCACTTCCATGGACAAGTGCGACCACAGTCGCTCCACCGGATCACGCGCCAAAAAAATCACCTTTAAATTTGGGAAATATCTGACGACACGCCGAATGATCTCATTACTCAGTGTCGAATAGTTTGGCGAAATATCACCGGAAAGGAGTGCACCCTTCGGTTCAAACAGTTGGCCATAATGCTCAAGGTCCAGGCACGGTTTGGCACTGAGGCTGTTTATTTTCTCAAGGAAGCGACGATCACGCTCATCCCTACAGCGCGGAGAAGATGCGCGTTGCACTCTGCTCAACTGATCAAGATAATGCAGCTCCTTTAAAGGAGGCATCCAGAAATCAGGATGGGAGTCGAGTTGCTGGTAGAGCCAGGTCGTTCCACCTTTGTGGACTCCGACGCATAAGAAGTCGGGTCGTGCACCGTCGGCTCGCGAGCCGTTGTCGTTCTTATGTTGGCCGTTGCCGGCGCGACCATTGAATGGCCAAGTCCACCTCATGCCTGATTATTTTCCTTTCGGTTTCGACAAAGCAAAAACGTTGGCAACGTCAGCAAATCCAATCACACCAAAACAGGAGATCGATGCTGTCGTCTAATAGATCCCAGAAGGACAGTAATAATGAAAAACCGTATCGCGCCGGCCAACTCTTCGCGCGTCCCCCAAGCTCCAAGGCACAAGCTTTGAGTTCATGTTCAAAAAATTGAGCTATACGGTCGCGCACTTTTGCCGAGAGCCGAAGCTTGTCGCGGCCGGCATCGTTATTGTCATGCGGTTTAAATCGGCCACTTGGCTTTTCGGGATCGCCGCCCAGAAAGCGCAGAATCGATCCTCGCAGTTCAGCGGGATTTTCTTCCAGATCGTCGAAGAAATAGACACCGAAGTTCTCCAGACGAACATAACGTTTCCAGCGAGCAACGATCTTGCTGGGATGCGACCGGACAAGCACGCCCGGATTAAGCAAATTACAAACGACTTCCTCGGGATCTGTGGCATCGAATTTATTAATCATTCCGAGTCGCACACCCATGGACAATTGCGACCATGCTCTCTCAACAGGATCGCGAGCGAGAAACACCACTTTTAGATTGGGGAAGTGATCAACAACTCGGTCTATGATTTCGTCATTCAATGTCGAATAAGCCGGCGATATGTCGCCAGAGAGGCACGGGCCTTTGTGTTGAAAGAGTCGGCCATAGTTATCCAGATCAAGATAAAATCGACCGCGCAGGTCTTGCATACGGTCCATAAACGAAGCGTCGCGCTCATCCTCACAACGGGGACCATAAATCCGTTTCGTTCTGTTTAGTTGATCTAGGTAATGCAATTCCTTTACCGGCGGCATCCAGAAATCAGGATGCGGCTCGAGTTGCCGATAAAGCCACGAGGTTCCTGCTTTCTGTGCTCCAACACACAAAAAATCGGGACATGCATCACCCGTAAAGCCGTTACGCTCTTCTTCATTGTGGTCGTCGCCGTCGCGATGATCACCATTGCGCCGGTGACCGTTCCGACGATAACCGTTACCGTTGCGGGTTTTGAATGGCCAACTCCAACGCACCGTCCAATATTTTCCATTCGTGACTTAAAAAGCAAGGCGGGAATGTAGGGTTGTGCCTTACATTGGCCGTGGATATCGCTAGAATGAAACAGATCCTCCGCCATCGGATTTTCCTTCTCTCGCCTGCTTACGCTGGGGGTGAACGGGCCCGAATGATATTGCGTGACAAAGCAGAATTCGAACTCGCGCGAAGGTTGCGAGGCAAAAACGGTGCGCCAATAGCCGATGTGTTCACCTTTCTGAGCGGCCTCTACTTTCGCGGGAAGATCGTCTACGCGAATGCGTTTGCTCGACCGGCGCGCGGAACGTCAGGTGTGCTTGTAATCACGCCGACACGCGGGTTAATCGATGCGCGAACGCGAATTTGTCTCGATGACTTGCGTGAA
>DATFXP010000114.1:0-3763 GCA_035315785.1 Candidatus Udaeobacter sp.
CGATTGACTTTCTCGTTTGACACCAAGCGAACGATTTTGCATTGCCGGCGAGCGGCATCGGCCCGAATTCACAAATCTGGCCGACTGCGTATTACGCATCATTCGCAGGTAGGCTGTCGGCGATTCGATACCAGGTCTCGGCAATGTGCTCTAGCATGATACGGTGGGGTTGTGAGACCGTTTGCTGTGCCAAGTTTAGGCACTCTTTCGCCTTCGTCTGGCAAAGGTCAGCGGTTAAACGATTTTGGGACGAGATCATTGCCTTATCTTAGAGGACTTCCCCGGATCCCGGAACTATTTCAAGAATCGGTATTAAACGTCAGCGTGGTGTGTGCGTTTTCTTGACGGAAGGTCGCCAATGACCGCGGGGGAAGGATATCGAGCCAAGGCTGGCGAACTGCTCGCCCGAGCGGAAGTTGAAAGCAGCTCTTTATTAAAGGCGGAGTTTGAAAGCTTGGCTGCGGCCTACTTGCGCCTCGCCGAGCAGGCAGAGCGCAATAATGCGTTCATTGTTGAGTTCGAGTTGCCTCGCAAAGAGAAGAGCAAACCTTGAACTAGACCGTTCAAAAGCCACCGAATGCCGCGTTCCCCAGGAGGTCCTGTGATGATTACCGCCGGGGAGTGCCAGGAGTACATCGACGAATGTGAGCATCTTGGAACCGATCCAAAAACTTCCGTCCAGCGCGCCACTATTATCATGGCAATGCGCCAGACTTTGGTGATTCTGGATGCTCAGATTGCGCGCTACGACACTATCGTAGGAACCGAGACAACACAGGCCGCTACGTAGACTGAATTTTTTGTTCCTAGCCACCGGTAACCGAGAGCACGGGAGAGCCGGACGCTGCGGCTCTCCGAAGGCTAGTTCGACTGCTTTATGCGAGCTTTGAGATCAGCGATGTCTTGTTGCAATTCTTCATTCATCTCATCGACCGCATCGGGGTCATCTCTTTCCATTATTTCGAAACCAGACGACATACCTTCCACGACGCGGTTTATTTCTGACCTAACTTGGTCAAAGGGCGGCTCGATCCTTCGCAACTGAAATTCCGCTCTCAGATCGGTCTCTATTGCCCGTCTGCGCTCATCGGATGGCGCGTCAGCGACTAGCCTGAAGGCATGGATCCATTTCTCCACAAGCTCGCCTTCCGTTAGTCGCTCATAGACCCGACCGCGACTTGCATAATCAGCAATCTGATCCACTTGCTCGTTTGCCAAAAACAATTCCACGTCGCGCTCTCCCTCAGTGGGACCTGGGGACCGCTTTCGAATGCTCTTGTTCTTAGGCTTGCGCATTGGTTCCCACCTTGGGAGCGCAATATGTCGCAAGCATGTCGGCGTTTGGCACCAAACGGGCCGGGCGACTGCAATAATCAACCAAGGAAATTCTGATGTCTCAGAGTCCGTAGATCTTAATCGCCCGGCATGTCCTTTTGACCTATAGCGGACATTGGGGTTTGATCAGTGTCGGCGGTGACCTTAATGATTGTCGATGAAGGGAGTAACGACTATCTAAAGAAATCTTTGGATCGCAACACTCAGCCAGCGCGCGAATTTGCGGCGGAACAATCCAGAGAAAAACAACTACTCCCCCAGCAAGGCAACGCCTGACCCTATCAATCTTCGCTGCTCGCTCTACCATGGTTTGGTCGTGCGTTCCGGATGTGATTTTCGGAAAGGACAGGATCTAATTCTCGGAAGGGACAGGACGTACAGGCCTAGCATTCGGACTCGTACTCCCAACGCCGATTGCAATATGTTGTCGGCGTCTCTATATAGACGCTGTTCGCGATTACGCTTAACCTTACAGTTCGGCCTTAATGGCCTTTCCCCAGGAACACGCAAAATCCGGATGTGAGATCCCATGCGAATAGTTTGTATGGGGCAACGACGCCTTTGTGCGTTTTTATAAGGAGGCCATGATGGCCACAGGTACCGTTAAGTTTTTCAACGCCCAGAAGGGTTTTGGTTTCATCGTGCAGGATAATGGCGGCCCGGATGTGTTCGTTCACATTTCGGCAGTGGAGCGTGCTGGCATGCATAATCTCAACGAGGGCCAGAAGCTTTCGTTCGATGTGCAGAGAGATCAGCGCAGTGGCAAATCCGCCGCAGCCAACCTCCAAGCCATTTGAGTTTGGATGCGCCGCCGCCAGCGTACCAGCGCTGGCGTTTATTTTTGGTAGGATGAGGAACATGGCGAAGAAGCCGGGCACCAATCTCAAAAACGAATTCGTGTTCTTTGACGTGACTTATGAGGATGGTTCACAGCGCTCCAACCGGCGCGTGCCAGCGGAATTACTCGACAGCTTGGAGAAAGACGAACCCGCTCGGGGCTTCCTCATCGAGCAGGATCGGGAAATAGCCGAGAAATCGGGGCGCCCACCGTTACCGATCAAGGCCATTCGTCGCGCAGGTGCGAAGAATAGAGAGTCACGAGGAGCTAGAACTGATTAACTGCAGTTTGGCATCACACATGTACTTTGATTTGGTGTATCCTTGCGCATGAATCGTGCAATGGAGAAGCGCCACCTCGAAGAAGCACTGAGAGGCATGTTGCCGGGGGCAAAGAACACATTCGACGACGACGCGCTAGCGCGGTGGCCACGATGCGGCTGACGCACACGCGCTACTCAAGACCTTCATCGAAACTCATGCGCTACACGAACAGGACCGTGATCTCATTCGGGCCCTGCTAAACGATTAGCTTCTCGGAGAGATCGGAATGGCTGAAAAGCAAAGTGATGCTGACAAGGCTAAAGCGATGCGAGAATATCGCGAGAAACAGGATGCTGCTATACGTCGCATGGCGGGCCTTCGGGCCGCGCGTTTAGCTCGAGATGCGGCGTCGCCACCTGAACATATCAAGAAGAAGAAGCCACAGAGCTAGAGCAGCGCTCGCTTAGCTCTTTAAACTCGCTTAGCTCTTTAAAACTGGGCCAATGTCCAAGGCGCGTTTTTCCACGGATGAGGCACGGGTCTTTCAAAGTCTGTTCAAAAGCCTAAGACTGCCTTATGGCGGCGACCGCGGGGGTGATGCCCTCTGATCCCGCTCGTGAGCCGCCGCAAGATCGGCGGTGTCGACATCGACCACTTTGATCGAGGAAGGCTGGTAGGCGTCGGCGGGCAGAAAGATCAGCGTCGCGACCCGACGATAGATTGGAAATCGTAATTCTTCGATCGGCTCCTCGTTTGTAATCAATTCATATCGGCCGGCCGCAAATGGTTGATCGATGCCTTTGAGCCAGAAAGGATACCTGAACGTGAGAGTCACGCGTTTCGTGCTTGCAACCATTGCGAAGTCTCAGAATGTGACGGCCTTTGTAGCGAGCCACTCACGGCCCGCCCGATGTCGACGAATCACTGTAGCATCTTGGCCACTATTAGGAGGCGGAAATGCTCGAAGTCTGGACAGAAATAACAGCCGAACACAACGGCAAAATTATCAAGGGTTCATTCAAATTCGTCGACGGTAGGGTGACAGCTAGAACGCATTACGGGACCAAGGCGGCCGATGTCGGCGGTCATACTCCCGAGCAATTGGCGAAAAATTTGCTCCGCGAACTGGCACGCGAGGGACGAGCCTAAAGGTTGCGCTCGACCCGGACTGATCTTTGCGTGCGTGACTATTTTGACGCAATTGGCATCGCGCTTGTCGGGTTTTTAGCCCAAGCGGGCATCGAGACCTGCTCTCAGATTTCTTGCCCAGTGTGAACCACGTCACGCAAGACTTCCGCTTGGTTCGACCGCGCAACATGAATGCAAC
>DATFXP010000115.1:0-19630 GCA_035315785.1 Candidatus Udaeobacter sp.
T
Organism: Candidatus Udaeobacter sp.; assembly: GCA_035315785.1. Classification (GTDB taxonomy): domain Bacteria; phylum Verrucomicrobiota; class Verrucomicrobiia; order Chthoniobacterales; family UBA10450; genus Udaeobacter. Next base: position 2 of record DATFXP010000115.1, read on the forward strand.
GCTGCACTGGCGCAATTACTAGCAATCAAGGCGTGACGGCTTCTCCGCCGTCGTTTTGTGAAGGGGTCTTCCACAGACGCCCCACAATTTTCTGCGTGCACTTCGCGTCCTTCGTGCTTCAACTTCTTGCCTTATGCGAATCCTGGTCACAGGCGGCGCCGGCTTTATCGGGTCGCACCTTGTTGAGAAGCTGCTCGGCGTTGGCCACGAAGTCATCATTTTGGACGATTTCAATGATTTTTACGACCCGCAGATCAAGCATGCGAACATCGCCGGTTTCGCGAAAGACGTAACGGTTTGCCACGTTGATCTTCGAGAGAACGACTCGGTGCGAACTCTGTTTCGTCGCGAAAAAGTCGACGTGATCGTGCATCTGGCTGCGCGCGCTGGCGTTCGACCCTCTATTCAATCCCCGCGGCTTTATTACGACACCAATGTTGTCGGGACATTACATCTTCTCGAGGCGGCACGTGCTAAGGGAGTTGAGCGATTCATTTTCGCGTCGAGTTCGTCTGTGTACGGTGCTTCAAAAACGGTCCCATTCTCCGAGGAGCAACATCTGACTCAGACGCTCAGTCCATATGGCGCGACAAAAATTGCAGGGGAATTTCTTTGTTCGACGTACTCGCATCTTTACCAAATGCGCGTCGTAGCTTTGCGGTATTTCACTGTTTACGGCCCGCGGCAGCGACCCGATCTGGCGATTCATCAATTCACCCGACGCATTTACGGCGGCCAACCGATCGATCAATTTGGGGATGGCACCACGCGGCGCGATTACACCTACATCGATGACATCATCCAGGGCACCATGGCCGCGTTCGATTACGATGGTCCAATGTACGACATCTTTAATTTGGGCGAGAATCAAACGATTCAGCTGAAAGATCTCATCTTGGCGATCGAAAATGCCGTGGGAAAAAAAGCAAAAATCAATCGTCTTGCAGAGCAACCCGGCGATATGCCGCGTACATATGCGGATATTTCGAAATCGAAAAAATTGCTTGGCTACAACCCGACGACGAAATTGAGCGAAGGATTGCCGATATTCGTCGATTGGTTTTTGCGCAGTCAACGAGAGAGCAGCGAGCCGGCAGTCTGAAAGCGGTGCTGCAGCGCCGCAGTTCAAAACGCAATCCCGAAAGCGTTCGGGACGGTGCCCTGGCGCTTTTGGATCGCGCCCAAGCCATTATCATTTCGCCTGTAGCTGTTGTAATTTCACCTAGTGACTTCCAAACTCCCGTTCGAGCAGCGTGCCTGTTTTATTGCCGGCCAGGCGAAATCGGGGACCACGCTATTAGTGGCGTTGCTCGACAGTCATCCCGAACTGCTCGTATTGCCCGAGGAAACAGCCTATTTTGCCACGGTACTAACCAAATATGGGCCGCGGGGCCGCCGGGCGCAGTTTGACTATCTGACCAAACAGTCGCTCTCCAACGTGCTCTTCGGTGGCCCGTGCAAGTGGGGCAAACGCAACTACGCGACATTTCCTCGCGAGAAATTTCTCCAAACGTTTGAGCGAGCGGCGTTCGATCCTGCGAACGCGCACGAGGATTTGCTGGTGCTCATGGTGAAAGCGTACGCGGCGACGCTTGAACGTTCGCTTGATACGGTTACGCGCTGGGTGGAGAAAACTCCTGCCAACCGTAATCACGTCCGCGCAATTGTCAGTCGGTTCCGGCACGCAAAAGTTCTGATCACGTTGCGGGACCCGCGCGCGATTCTGGCGGCGCAAATCGCGCTGGAGAAAACGCGGCGGACCGGACGCTTTTCGACTTACTATGTCATCGCGCATTGGCGGGTCGCTGCAAAACTGGCCAGGCGCGTCCGCGACGCGGAAGTTCCCGGGCTGGTCATTCAGTACGAACGGCTGGTGCATGAACCAGCCAGAACGATGGAAGAAGTCTGCGGCTACCTCGAAATCAACTTCGATCCGGACACGGTGTTGACGCCGACGAAAGTCGGCCGGTTCTGGGGCGGCAACTCCGCGGCGCGGGTGAACTTCTCGCAAATCAGCACCGAACCCGTGGCGCGCTGGGAACGCGAACTTTCGAATGATGAAATCGGCTGGGTAGAATGGCATTGCCGCGATCTGATGCCAGAGTTTGGCTACGAACCGCGGCTAAGCCGACGCGAATTGCGCTATTTTGTTAGGCCCATTCGTGGCGAGCGTCCGCGAGAGTATCTCAAATCGCGAGCGTATTCACTGCGCGATGATTGGATGCGAGGCGCCGCGCGACGCGTCTGACTTGCAATATCGTGGTAAGCAAGTCATAATGAACGCGAGATGTCGGGAATCTTCGATCTTCCGAGCGTCCGGTTTCTACAACGACTCAGATTTCTTGAACTGATGCTGCAAACTTTCGCGGCATCACTGTTTCGTTCGTTGAGTGTCCCGGCTTGCGCTTTGAGACGAGTCCATTCCCGGTATAACGAGGCGGAGTTTCCATCGGCGTCGCAGCGTGCTTGGAACGAGTTTGACTCGGCTCTTGATGAGTCGCGCGCCACGGACGGTGTCCCGAGCTTTTTCGGGGCGCTCCGCCCTTTTAACAATTGGAAAACAGTTAAGGATCAACATGAACTCTTATTCATCCGGAAGACGCCCACGCCGCTCGCGCGGTGGGGGCCGACGCAGAGGAAATCAGGAACGCTTTCGGGGACCCCAGGAACCGGCGAAGACACAGAAAAAGACCTTTTGGCAGCGCGTTGCCGAATTTTTCGGAAACGGCGGCGACAAAAAGAAAGCGCCGGCACAGCCGCGCAATGGTGCGCAGCCATCGCGACCTGCGCGTAAGCCAGAACGGGTTGAAGTCACGTCGCCGCGTCTCTACGTTGGCAACTTGTCATTCGACGCCACCGAGAGCGATCTTTTCGATTTGTTCAATGGCGTTGGACACGTCCAAAACGCAGAGGTCGTTAGCTATCGCCACAACCAGCGCTCGAAAGGTTTCGCGTTTGTACAGATGCAAACCGTCGAGGAAGCCAAACGCGCCGTGGAGGAGTTGCACGACAAGGAATTTCTCGGTCGCAGGCTCGTCGTGAGCGGCGCGAAATCCGATCAGCATCAGCCGCGTTGATACGCGGCGTTGGTAGGGCTGGCGCGTTGCGCCGGCCGGACGCCGCAGTGGAGCGTCCCTACCTCTTAATTTCGAGATAGGCGCGCGCCTCGACGTGATTCGTGCCCGGCTGCAGCTGTTCAACCCGCATTTGTTTGAGGAACCAGCGGCCCTCGATTTTTTGCGCTGATACCACCTCGAAGCGTTTGATTAGTTTCGCGTCCCAGTCGTAGCCTTCCATGCGCATCAGCGCGCCGCTCGCCTTGTCCACCCACAGCAAAACGTTCGAATAAGGCGACTCCCGCGATGGTGCGCGCAGTTGCAGCTTCCAACACTTCCGGGTGCGGACATTTTCCTCGCCTAATACGCGCGCGGTGGGCCAGTAGAGAAACTTAAATGCAAGATCCCCGTAAGTCACGATTGTGCCGCGGATCTTCTCCTGGAGTTTCGACGTGCCCACCTTTTCCGTTCCGGCGTCGCTTACCAGCTCGAGGCGGGAGCTATTTTCCCCAAGCCGCAACTCCAGAGTCTCATCCGGGTTTGTAAATGTATACCGGATTAGCGGCCCATTTTGCATGAGGCGAAACGGAATCACTATGTCCTCCTGACGAAGTTGCCCTTGCAGATCGATCTGCTGGCGCGACTCAAGCATGCGCACGGAATCGAGAATGTCTTTTGCCGAGGGCGTCGGCTCGGCGAAAACCGACAAGACTGAGAACCCAACGGAAATGACGAAGGTCAAATGACGAATCACGGAGGAATGACGAAATCCAAATGAGCAATGGTTAACCTTCGATCGCATGTTCATTGTTCGAGAATTCGAGCTTATTCCGTTATTTGGTCATTCGTGCTTCGGTATTTGGCCGCGTTTGTCTATTAGAAGGCTAGCGAGTAAAACTTAAATCCGATTGATCCTTATTCGCATGGAGCAGTCCCTTTTTCACGCTATCAACCAACAATGGACGAGTCCGGCTCTCGACTTGTTCATGGCAGCGTTGAGCGATTCGCAGATTTGGATGCCGTTCCTTATCGCGATTGGAATTAGCGCGCTGATTTTCGGCGGATTCAAAGCGCGCGCGTTGGTTATCTGCTTGGGCATCTCCTTGGTAATCGCAGGACTGGTTACGACCGCATTAAAATCCGGCGTGGGCCGTCACCGACCAAAACACGTCCAGAGTGTTCGGATGGTGCAATTGGAAAAAGCCTGGCCGAAGGTTCTTACTCTCTTTAAGAAACCGGTCATTCGGTTTTCTGATTCCTTGGATCGCACGCGCTCGGGACCATCATTTCCGTCTGGACACACGGTAAACAACACGATCGCTGCGACGTATTTTACTGTGTTTTACCGGCGCCGCGGCTGGGTGTACTGGCTTGTCGCTCTCGCGGTTGGATATTCGCGAATTTACCTCGGCGCGCATTGGCCGAGCGACGTGGCGGCGACGCTGTTTCTCGGAATTGGTGAAGCATTGCTTTTCCTCAGCTTCTTTGAGTTGATTTGGAGAATCGCGGCGCGGAAATGGCTGCCAGATGTGTTTGCGCGCCATCCGAGTTTGTTTGGTGATTTCGATGGTAGTGCGCGATCCCCTGGCGCGCCGCAACGCGCAACATGAGCATTACGCGCGCAGTCTGGCTCTTTATCGTTGCGTTGACAGCGATTCGTTTTTCACTTCTGGCGACGACAGATCTCTCTTTTGACGAAGCGCATTACTGGATGTGGTCGCAGCGACTGGCGCCTGCCTACTTCAGCAAGGGACCTGGTATTGCTTTCGCCATACGTGCAAGCACTGCTGTTTTCGGCGCGAACGAGTTTGGTGTTCGCTTTTTCAGTCCTGTGCTCGCGGCGGCCACAAGTTTGCTCTTGTTCTATTTTGCGCGCCGATTGTTTGGCGCCACCGCTGGTCTGTGGGCGGTGATTGGTTTGAATGCCACCCCCATTTTCAACATCGGCGCGGTCGTGATGACGATCGATGCGCTGTCGATTTTTTTCTGGATGGCGGCGATGTTTACCTTTTGGCTTGCGGTGGAAAAGAGCCCGAGTTTTTCGTGGCACTGGCCGCTAACAGGTCTGCTGCTCGGGTTGGGGTTTCTCTCCAAATACACGAATGCGTTCCAATTGATTTCGGTGTTCGCCGTGCTGGCACTCGTGCCGCGGCTACGACGGGAATTCAAACACCCCGGAGTGTATTTGCTGATCGGGATGTTCGTCCTGTGCACGATTCCGTCAATTCTGTGGAACGCACAGCACGCCTGGATCACGCTGGCGCATTTGCGCTCTCGCGGTAATCTCGAGCGCGGCTTTGGCTTTCATCCAGCTGAGGTGCTCTCATTTTTAGGTCAACACTTCATCGTTTATTCGCCGTTGCTGTTTCTGGCGTTGGCCTGGGGTGTGATCGCAAGCTGGCGGCGTATCAATCAGCAATTCAAAGTCCTGTTCTTAATGTGGTTTGGTTTGCCGGTGTTTGTTTTTTACTTGCTTCTGTCGATCAACAAGAGTGCTGCGCCGAATTGGGACGGACTCGCCTTTTTTGGTTTCGGATTGGTCGCGACCTATTTCTGGTGGGAACGGCTTCAAGCGAGCGTGTTTTTACGGATATGCGCCGGCGTCGCTGTCCTGATGGGATTGATCATGAGCGTGGTCGCATTGAACACAGATTCGCTGCGGGTGGCCGGTTACCAATTTCCGCGCAGCGATCCGAGTGATCGCATGCGTGGATGGAAGAGCGCAACGGAGGCGCTTGAAAAAATGCGCAACGATCTTGAAGCGAAAATGGGCGAGAAGCTCTTTCTCATTGCAGACGCTCGCGATCGCGCGTCGGAGATTTCGTTTTATTTGCGCGACAAACGAGTGGAAGGCCCGGGGCATCCGCCCGCTTATATTCCCGAATCGCAGGACATGGTGAATCAGTTCTCGTTTTGGCCGCGCTACGATCAATTCGTCGAGCTAAAACCTGGCACGCAACGGCCGGACGGCGAAGTTTACACCGAAGAGAACGGCGTCAACTTGTTCGTTGGACGCGATGCGCTTTTTATCAGAGCTGGAGAAAAGGAACGTATACCTCGCAGCATTCAGGCGGCGTTTCAATCCACTGAGCCCGTGGGAACAATTGAGGTGTCGCGGTACGGAAAGGTGATACGGATTTGGCAGGTGTTCCTCTGTCGAAGTTATCGGACACTGCCGTTATGAAAAGTAGCTTTAATGCATCCTGTAGCCGCTTCGCTATGCGAAGCCCAGGCTCAATCTGTTTAGAAAGCGAGCGTCACGCGTCTCACAAAGACGTGGCTACAGCGTTTCAGCAAATGCTTCGCTTCAGAGCACTCCGGATAGGAAAGGACTCGGTAGTGTTATGACCCATACCACGGGTTCTCCCGCAGTTTCGGTCATCGTTCCTGTCTACAACGAGGAAGAGAACGTCCAAATCCTGCAAGCGGAACTTAGAGCAGCACTCAGGCGCATTGATCACGAATTCATTTTTGTCGATGACGGGTCAGCCGATCACACAGTTGAGCGGATTGAAGCCGCGCCGAATCTGCGAGTGATCCGTTTCGAAAAAAACGCCGGACAAAGCGCCGCGATGTATGCTGGACTGCAAGCCGCGCGCGGGACAATCCTCGTTCTGATTGACGGCGATTTACAAAACGATCCGGCCGATATTCCAAAATTGGTCGGCGAAATTTCACAAGGCGCCGATCTCGTTTGCGGTTATCGCGCGCTGCGCAGGGACACGCGTGTGAAACGGCTCACCAGCCGGATTGCGAACGCCGTTCGCAGCCGGTACACAAAAGACGGTGTGCGCGACACCGGTTGCACGCTGAAGGCAATGCGACGCGAGTGCGTTAGAGCGCTGGTTCCGTTCAAGGGGATGCATCGCTTCATTCCTGCGCTGATAAAAGACGCAGGGTATCGGCTGGTGGAGATTCCGGTGAACCATCGGCCCCGACGTTTTGGTCAAACCAAATACGGCCTGGGAAATCGCGCCGTGCGCGCCACTATGGACATGTTCGGTGTACGTTGGCTGTTGTCGCGGCGTTTGAATTACAAGATTCGCGAAGAGAACTAAGGAAAACTACAAGCCGGGGCCGCCCGAAAACGCGCTTGTCAAGGCATGCCTTGCCGCTAAGCTTGGCCTCCCGCACCGAGCATCTGCATGTCCCTTGCCAATTTACTTTCTGCCGAGCAAATCATTCCCGAAATGAAAGCTACGGAGCGTTGGTCGGCTATTGTGGAACTGATCGATCTGCTTGTTAGCCTCGGCAAAATTAAGCCCGCGGATCGCGATCCCATTCTCACGGCGCTGAAGCAACGAGAGGAGACCATGAGCACGGGCATCGGATTCGGAATTGCCATACCGCATTGTTCGTCCGATCGGCTCGATGAAGTGGTAGCGGCGTTCGGAAGATCCACCAAAGGGATCGAGTTCGACGCATTGGATAACGCGCCCGTAAAATTTGTGGTTCTTTTTATCGTGCCGAAAAATCAATTTCAAACGCACCTGCGCACGCTGGCTTCCATCGCAAAATTTCTGAATGACCGCTCTGTGCGTGAGAGTCTTGCCAGCGCGAAATCCGCTGACGAAATTTTGGCAATCTTTCGGGAGCGCTCGTAGCGGCGCTCTCTAATCGCCGAGCAACTCTCGATGCGGCGTTTAGAGAGCGCCGCCACAGTTCCGGCAGTACCGATGGACACCTTCCAATCATTGCTAGCGAAAAAGCTTTCCGACGCATTGGCGCGCGCCGGCTTGCCCGACGCCGGTGAGTTGACGCAGGCGACCGATCCGCGATTTGGTGATTACCAGACCAACGCCGCGCTCGTGCTTGGTAAGCAGCGTGGCGAAAATCCGCGAGCGCTCGCAGAGAAGGTCGTAGCATATTTGGACGTTAGCGATATCTCCGAACCGCCCGCTGTCGCCGGCTCCGGATTCATCAACTTCACATTGCGTTCTGCGGCGATCGAAAAACAGACGCTCGACATGTTGCGAGATGAACGGCTCGGCATCGCCGAAACAGAATCACCGCGACGCGTCGTCATTGATTTCGGATCGCCTAATGTAGCGAAACCGATGCATGTCGGTCACATCCGCAGCACCGTGCTTGGCGACTCGCTGGCGCGTGTCGCGAAATTTCTTGGACACGAAGTGATTCGCGACAACCACATCGGTGACTGGGGAACACAGTTCGGGATGGTCATTTGGGCCTGGAAAAATCTGCTGGATCGAGAGGCGCTGCAGCGCAATCCGCTGGCCGAGATTGTCCGCATTTATAAGGAAACAAACGAACGAGCAAGTAGTGACCCCGAGGTTCGTGAAGCTTGTCGCCAGGAACTCGTGAAGTTACAGGCCGGCGACAAAGAAAACACAGATATTTGGAACGAATGCGTTGCGTTTTCGATGCAGGATTTCGAGCGCGTTTACAAGCTACTCGACGTCCACTACGACCTGCAATGCGGCGAGAGTTTTTACAACGACCGGTTGTCTGGCGTAGTAGACCGTCTGCTCAAGGCCGGTGTGGCGGAAATCAGCGAAGGTGCTGTGGTTGTGTTCTTTCGCGATGATCCCGAATTGGCTGATAAGCCTCTGATTATTCGCAAACGCGACGGCGGTTTCAATTACGCGACAAGCGATGTCGCCACGATTGATTATCGTGTTAACGAGTTAAGAGCCGACACAATCTGGTACGTCGTTGGTGCGCCGCAGATATTGCATTTCAAACAGATCTTCGCGGTCGCGCGACGCGAGGGTTACACGGTCGATGTGCGTCACGTCACATTCGGCAGCGTGCTCGGAGAAGATCGCAAACTAATGAAGACGCGGTCGGGTGAGAATGTTCCTCTGCGCGAGCTTCTCGAGGAGGCTTGCAGACGCGCACAGAAAATCATCGACGAGAAAAATCCGGACCTAAGCGAAGAGGAAAAGAACGACATCGCGGAGAAGATCGGCATCGGTGCCGTAAAATACGCGGATCTCTCACAGTATCGGACAACAGATTATATTTTCTCCTGGGACAAGATGCTTTCGCTGCACGGAAACACCGCGCCGTATTTGCAGAACGCATATGTCCGAATTCGCTCGATCTTTCGTAAAGCAGGGGGGGCCACTGTAGCCACGCCCCCGCGGGGCGTAGAAGGAGCACAACAAGAAGAGACGGGCCACAGGCCCGTGGCTACAGCCCTGACCCTGAAAGATCCCGCGGAAATCAATCTTGCCAAACGAGTTTGTCAGTTCGCGGAAATCGTTCCCCAAGTGTTGAACGGGTTTCGTCCGAACATCCTTGCAAATTATCTGTTCGAGCTGGCGAACAGCTTCCATGCTTTTTATGAAGCTTGTCCGGTGTTGAAATCAGAGGAACCAGCCCGCAGCTCGCGTCTGTTTTTATCCGATCTTACTGCGCGAGTCTTGCAACGCGGTTTGGATCTTCTCGGCATCAAAGTGCCCGAGAGGATGTAAAAAAACGCCGGGCGTCGACACCACACGCCAACTGCTGATTCTGCATTTCGGCGTTGGACGTTAGGCGTTGGGCGTTGGACGTTTCCTTTCTGCTGTGAAAAAGGGGCATCCACGCATTCCCACGTGCACTTACCGGTTACAATTCAATCGGCGTTTCACGTTTGCGAACGCGCGCGAAATCGTCGCGTATCTGCACGAGCTGGGAGTGAGCGATGTATACGCGTCACCGTATTTTCAGGCTAGCCCCGAGAGCCTGCACGGCTACGACATCACCAATCATAACAAACTGAACGCGGCGATCGGTTCGCGGACGGATTATGACGCCTGGGTCGCGCAACTGCAGGCGCATGGCATGGGCCAGATGCTGGATTTTGTTCCGAACCACGTCGGTATCGCCGACGATCGCAATGCGTGGTGGATGGACGTGCTGGAAAACGGGCCGAGCTCACAGTATGCCCCTTATTTTGATATCGAGTGGCAGCCGCTGAAGACTGATCTCCGCAACAAGGTTCTGCTGCCAATTCTAGGTGACCAATACGGACGCGCGCTGGAACGCGGCGAATTACGGGTGGTTTTTGAAGAAGGAACGTTTTATGTGCTTTATGGCGAGCGCAGACTGCCGATCGCTCCGGGCACTTATCGCTACATTCTGGAAGTCGCGTTAGAAAATCTGGCTGAATACAAAGACGACGTTTTCTACGCGGAACTGCAAAGCATTTTGACCGCACTTGAATATTTGCCGAAACGCACGGAAACCGACCCGAAACGGATCACAGAGCGCACTAGAGAGAAGGAAATCATCAAACGGCGGCTGGATCGTCGTTGTGCGGAGGCACCGCAAGTACAACAGGCCATCGAAAAAGCGCTCGCACAGATTAACGGGAATCCGGGTGACCCGCGCAGTTTTGACAAGCTCGACGAATTGCTGAACGCGCAGTCGTATCGTTTGGCGTTTTGGCGGGTCGCTGCCGAAGAAATTAATTACCGCCGCTTTTTTGACGTAAACGACTTGGCCGCGATTCGCGCGGAGTTGCCAAAAGTATTCGACGCCATTCATCGCCTGATTTTTGAATTGGTGAGCACGGGCGCAGTGACCGGCCTCCGGATCGACCACCCCGACGGTCTGTACTTACCGCGCGAATATTTCGTCAAACTTCAGCAGCGTTCTGCGAAAGCACTCGGGATCGGATTGCCTCGCGACGGCCGGGCTATCTACATGATAGCCGAAAAAATTCTCACCGGCTCGGAAACAATGCGGAAAGAGTGGCCGGTGCATGGAACGACCGGCTATGATTTCGCGAACCAGGTCACGCAGTTGCTGGTCGAGTCTTCGGCTGAAACGGCAATCACAAAAACATTTCACCGTCTCATTGGGCACTCCGTCCCTTTTGGGCATTTGCTCTACGCGAAGAAATTGTTGGTGATGAAGCTTGCCCTCGCCAACGATGTCGACGTTTTAGGAAACTTGCTCGATCGTTTGTCCGAGCGAAACAGGTGGTATCGCGATTTTACGCTAGAAGCGCTCTCGCGCACCGTACGGGAGACGATTGCGTGCTTTCCGGTTTATCGAACCTATGTCGAGCCTGGACAACCCGTGAGCGAAGAAGACCGGCAAATCGTCGAGCGTGCCATCGCGTCAGCGAAACGCCGCAACCTGGCAATGGAGGAATCGATTTTCAATTTTTTGCGCGAGGTACTGCTGCTTCGATCGCCGCAGGATCTCGATGCCGTCGGACGCGCCGCGCACGCGCAGTTCGTTCTCAAATTCCAGCAGACGACTGGGCCAGTGATGGCAAAGGGACTCGAAGACACGGTCTTTTACATTTACAACCGGCTGTCAGCGCTAAATGAAGTCGGCGGCGAGCCGCAACAGTTTGGACTTAGCGTTGAGGCCTTTCACGAGAGGAATCTTGACCGGCAGCGCGGCTGGGCCGCGACATTGCTTGCCACGTCGACGCACGACACAAAACGCAGCGAAGACGTTCGTGCCCGAATGGTGGCGATTTCTGAAACCCCAGAGCTTTGGCGGCGTTCCTTGCAGCGCTGGAGCACTGCGAATCACCGTTGGAAACGGATGGTCAATGATTTGGAGGCGCCGGATGCCAACGAAGAGTATTTGCTTTACCAAACCCTTCTTGGCACGTGGCCAATGCAGGCAAATGGCGAGCCAGAGCCTCTGCCGTCTCCTGATTACATCGAACGGATCCAGGCTTACATGACGAAGGCACTCAAGGAAGCGAAGATTAACACAAGCTGGATCCAACCGAACGAAGAGTGGGATTCAGCGATGCACGATTTCATTGCGAGAATTCTGGATTCATCACCGCGAAATAAGTTCCTCCCGAATTTTCTTCCGACGGCAAAAGAGATTATTCGGCTCGGGGCGATTAATTCACTTACGCAAACCTTGTTGAAGCTGACGTCCCCGGGCGTGCCGGACATTTATCAGGGAACTGAGATTTGGGACTACAGTCTTGTCGATCCTGACAACCGGCGTCCGGTCGACTACAACGTGCGGCGTGAAATGCTGAAAACGCTGTCGAGTGCTACTCCGGTAGAATTAATGCAGACGTGGCCGGATGGCCGGATCAAATTGTTCCTGACAAAGAGCATTCTGGGACTTCGTCGCGAGCACGCAGACCTTTTCGAGCACGGAGAATACCTACCGCTTTATGCGAGCGGAACATTCGCAGAATGCTGCGTCAGCTTCGTTCGGCGCCTCGACAACGATTGGATTGTCGTAATCGCGCCGCGGCTCTCATCGCGCATCGGTTTTCCGCCGATTGGGGACGCTTGGCAAGATACTGCGATTCAGATACCAGAAGCCGTTTCGCTTAAAAACGCGCACGATCTCTTCTCGTGCCAACCGATTCGTCACCAGAAACGGCAGAGAGCCGTATCTCATGTTTTGTCGGTGCTGCCGTTCGCGGTAATTACCAATTTGCGCTAGGCGTCTGACACAGACGCCCTACAAAATTCGCGGCTGCAGGGCGCCTCTGTGAAACGCCAATGCTAATCGCGGTGCGCCACTCTGGCGATCAACTCCGCGACCCACGCCACAAAGGTGCCCAGATTCGTTAACAAATCCGCTCCGAAGCTTTCAAAGGTGATCTGTCGGGATGCCAGAATCAGCATGACGCTGAGCAGCAACAAATTCATCAGGTAGATCACGGCGAGCGAGAAAAAGGTACCCTGATCGGTCAGATCCGTCTGGTTCTTGGGAATCATCCAGCAGGTGAACGTGAAATGGAATGCCCATGTCACTCCAATCACGGCATAAAGCAGCCGCCCATACGGTTGCGTGTTTAGAAAAAGACTGAGCGCGCCGTAAACCGCGATCGTCAGAATGCTGTAGATAGGGAAGAAATACGGCGCTAGCGCGATCCAGAAGTTCGCCTTGGTAGTTACCACGTGTCCGCCGTCGGAACCAACGCGAAACCGGCTCACGCGACCACCCATCAACCATACGCAGAGCGCGTGCGTAAGTTCGTGCCCGAACACGTAAATCAAAATTGGACGCGGCAGACCGAAAAAGGCTATTAACCAAAGCACGGCGCCTAACGAGAAGAACCAGAATTCTTCGCCGGCCCACAGCCGCTGCGTCACAGTCGCGCGCGCGAACGCCGTGAAAAATGTCTGGGTAAGAACGCCGCAGATTGGCAGCAGAAAAATCGCAAAAACAAATTTCACCCACTTTGTCGGCACTGTGAGCGGCTCGGATGCGGCACTGAAGTTTCTCGGTGTTGTACCCGCAACGCTGCGGACAACTTTCCGGTCGCGCTTCGAATTGTCCGTACTGCGATTCTTTTTCGATCTACGCTTCGTCGCCAAATCGTCCGCAGATTACGCAGATTTGCGCACACGAAAGCAAGACAGAACCGGCGATTGTTCCATATCGCGGATGTTTGCAGGGCACGCGCCTCGCCTGCCTACCCTCGGCAACCGGAGCGGTTGCCCTACAATGAACGGCACGCTCCGGTCACGCGCGTCCCATGTACGCGCCGGTGCGGGTGTCGATCCTGATCGTTTCGCCTTCCTTGATGAAAAGCGGCACGTTAATGGTCTTGCCGGTTTCGAGCTTCGCCGGCTTGGTGACGTTACTGGCAGTATCGCCACGAACGCCTTCCGCTGATTCAACGACCTTCAGACCTACAGACGCAGGCAGTTCTATCTGGACGGCCTTGCCTTCCGCATAAAGTACCTGCACGGAAAGGTTCTCCACAAGATAATCGTTGGCGTCGCCAATCAGATTTTCCGCCAGCGTAATCGTGTCGTAGGTCTCGGGGTCCATGAAATGATAGCCATTGCGATCCTTGTAAGAAAATTCCAGCTGTTTTCGCTCGATATCGACTAGCTCGACCTTGTCCGTGGAACCAAAGCGGACGTCGGCGCTTTTACCCGTGTTGATGTAGCGGATGATGGCCTGCACGAATGCGCGCAAATTCCCCGGCGTGCGATGATGGACTTCAAGCACAATGGCAGGATTGCCATTGTATTTGATGGCCATTCCTCTGCGTAAATCGTTGGCGGCGGGCATAGGTAAGACGTGATTGGTTACAAAAGTTACATCGTTGCAACGTTGAAGCGCTAAAGCGCTACAGCAGCGAGAGCGCGGAGCTTACACGCGGTTCAGCAATTTGCAATTGTAGAACAGGCGCACGCGCCCGCTGTAGCCTTGGCGAAGGTGGGTCGCCTGCCGCACCTGGGCAACCTGCGTGGTCGCCCTATAACAGTTTTAATCGCGTTAAGTCCTGCGAATCGACGATGCCCACAGGCGCATTGTTGTCATCAATCACGACCAGATCGTCGATGCGATGGCGTTGAAGCAAGTTCAGAACTTCCACTGCCAGCTTTTCTTTGTGAACCGTGACCGGATTCAACGTCATCAAGTCCGCCACGAGTCGTTCGCCAATCCTGGAATCAGATTGAAAATGGCGCACGAAATCACCGTGGGTGAATATGCCGAGGAGTTGGTTGTCTTCGCCGACCACAACGGCAGCGCCAGCGCGGACATTAGTCATTGCCTTGAGCACGTCGCGTATCGATGTGTCGGTCGCGACAATCGCCATGGCTTCGCGTGGACGCATGACTTGATGAACGCGCATCAACATGCTTCGGCCGATCATGCCGCCGGGGTGAAACTTGGCGAAATCTTCCTTGTTAAAGCCGCGCGCCTCCAAAAGCACCATCGCCAACGCGTCGCCGAGCGCCAGCATGACTGTCGTGCTCGATGTTGGGGCCAGGTTCAGCGGACAAGCTTCCTGCTCGACGTTCACATCCAGGCAAACATTCGCGTTTTGCGCCAGCGTTGATTTTGGATTGCCGCAGATCGCAATGATCCGGACCTGGAATCGCGCGATCGCCGGCAAAATCCGGAGCATTTCTTCTGTCTCACCACTCGCGCTCAACGCGAGCACCACGTCGCCGTCGGCGATCATCCCGAGATCGCCATGAAGCGCGTTAGACGAATCCAGCACCACCGCAGGCGACCCGGTGCTTGTGAGCGTGGACGCGATCTTCGCGCCGACGTGCCCCGATTTTCCCACACCTACGACGACCACTTTGCCTCCTGCGTCGACTGTCTCTTTGATCAACTCAACAGCTCGGGAAAAACTTTCATCCAGCCGTTTCCGGAGCCGCTGGAGTTCGAAAATTTCCAAATCCAGGACGCGTGCGGCCTTTTCAAGAGAATCCATCGAAAGATATATTGTGCACAGGCGCGGTTTTGGGCAACATTTCGCACGGCTCGAACGAAAGGGAAACATGAAGACATTGATGATCGCAATCGTAGCCGCGCTGGCGGCTACTGCTTCCGCACAAGAATTCAGAGCACCGATCGGCCGGCAAAAACCAGTGCGCCCGATTGAGAAGCCCGCGCCGGTCGAAGGGGCAAAAGTTGAGGGCGCACTTCCCAAAGCGTTTGGTCCCGGTCGCAACCCGCTTCAAATGCTCAATCCGTGGGCGCCGGCTCGCTACGGGATTTGGGTAGAGAACACAGCGTTCGATCCCAACCATCCCGGAAAATGGAACGGCATTAAGCTGTTCGAGATCATTTTTTGATTGGTGCAAGGCCGTTCGCCGCGGCGAACGCCAATGTTGGCTGGTGCTCACTGGGCACGAAAATCGCTACAGCGCCGCGCTTACTTTCTGCGGATCAAGAGTCGACGCGCCTTGAACATTCGTAAACAATTTTGCCAGTCCCAAGCGCACCGTCTCAAACGAAAGCCGTTCTCGTGCGCGTTCCTGCGATTCGGCTACAACTGCCTCGCGTAGCTCGGGATTTTTCAACAGATCTAATGCCATTGATGCGATTTCGTTAATCGTTCGGCCTTCGCCGCACATTTTCGAAAAGGCGATTCGTTCGATTGCGCCGTCGCCTCCGACGCACGGGATTCGGCAGAGCAGCGCGTCCCCTGCGACCTGACCCGGCACATGGCTGCGGTCGAGTTGCAGCACGATCTTGTGCCGCGCCACATCGCGCAGATAATCCGGGTAAGACTTCCATTTCTCGATCAGCTGCAGTCTTCTTTCAGGAAAATGGAGTTCGCCTAACAATCGTCGCCCTTTGTAACCGTCGAGGTTAACGACAGTGACGGCTTCGCCTGTCGTTTCGCACAGTTGACGCGCAATTAGCAGCGCGGCGAAATGATTCCGCGATGGAACCCCCCATTCGCGTGTGCCGATGAAAATGCCGGACTGCTCGTCGCCCGGCACGGAAAAATCCCATCGCTGATCCTCGATGGGGTACGGGGTCGGCATAAACGTGACTGTCTCGGGACTCCGGACGCGCTGGTAAATCTCCGCCGTCTCGGGCGTCGTTGCGATGCAAGCATCAGCTTGCGTCACAATTTTAATGAAGCGTGCTAGCGTCGCCGAATCCCGCAATTTTTGCGCGATCTGGTGAAGCCCGGTCTCTTTCAATGAAACTGCAACGGAGCGACCTTCCTGCTTTAACTCAGCCAATGCGCGTTCTGACGCGCGAAAATCGCTGCGCAAAAGGAGAAGCACCGGTGTCTTTTCACCGAGGGCGTGGCGCGTATCCCGATGAAACGCTCCGAATGTGCACGCAGCAAAAGCATGAAAATTGATCGGCGGATGACCGCCTTCGCCGGGACCGGGGACGCTACGAAATTCCTGTTCGGGATCGCGTCCTCCGGGATTGAGAACAGTTAGTCGAAAGCTCTCTGGGTTTGTCGGCGGCATTGACGACTTGGCCCCGCTTTAACGCTTTAACGCGCCAACCATTTTAACGCGCCGAACAGCTAGTCATGAACGGCGTCGCTGGGCGGCTGAACTGCGGATCTCAGCAGCGTGCGCTCCGTGTCTTCTTGATCGAGTGGTTTCACTGGGACCGCACGTCGAATCTCTGCTGGCTGGCGTTCCTGTGGTTGGACCGGAATTGCTTTCGGAATTTGTTGCACCGGTACAGCTTTTCGAATCTCCGGACCGGATTGTGTCGTTTGGGAAGTCGGAGGATTCACATTTGCCGTGTTGCTCGCAGAGTTCACTCCATTTGTGCTGGGCCCGTTCTCGCCATTCTGATTTTCTGCGGTTTCCGTAGCCGGCTGCGGCGTTGGCTCCGGTATCGCCGTTGCTTTGATTGAATCATACGGGTCGCGGTCAGCTATTAGCGTGGGACTTTTTATGGCGACCGGCATGACCTCAGTCAGGTTCACGGCTAGCTCAGCGCGCGGCAATTCGCTGGAACCAAATTCGCGAGCGATACGAGCGCGTGGTTCACCGTGAATGTTGCAGAGTTCGGTGGGCGCCTGGGCCTGTGTCGCAATCTCCATGTAAGTGGTGCGGCGTTGGACCGTATCGCCGTTGGCTGATTTCACCGCGTCATAACATTTGTCTGTGGCCAGTTGCCCGGACCGCGAGCAGATATCGAACTGCTTCAGACTTGACGGCTCTTTAACCTCCTGCGGCGGATAAGTCTGGGCGGCCGCATTCATAATGCCGACCCAAATTGGCAGCGCCAGCTCCCGCCCGAACGCCCCGCGATAAATTTTCTGCGGCTTATCAAAACCGGCCCACACGGCGCACGTGAAATTGGAGTCGTATCCGGCAAAGAGCGCGTCCGTGAAATCGTATGCCGTTCCGGTTTTTCCGGCGGCTGGGAATTTCTTTAGCCCGAACTCGGTGTAAGCGCCTTTTCCTGTGCCCGATTTAAGTGCGTCCACGAGGCATGAATGCACTTCGTACGCCGTTTCGGGTTTAGTCACGATCTTCCGAATGCTCTGCTGTCTTCCACTCCACACCAGTGTCCCGTCCTTTTCCTCGATGCGCTCCAAAATATGTGGCGTGCTTGGTCGCCAGCCGCCATTCGGAAAAATGGTGTATCCCATCGCAAGCTCGGCCAGTGTAATTTCGCTGCTGCCGAGAAATGTCGCAGGGTACGGTCGAAGTGGAGAACGGATACCCGCCGAGAAACAAAGCTGCAGCACCGGTTCGATTCCCGCATCCATCCCGATCCGGACCGATGCGCCATCTTTTGATTTCACGAGCGCTTGCCTGGCGGTCATTCGACCTTCGTATTGGTTATCGGCAGCTTCGGGTCCCCATTCCCCGAGAATTCCCGTTGTGCCCCCGATCATCACCGCGCGGTTATCCAGGGGCGAGTCTTCAACCACCGAACCGGGATACATTCCTCGTTCGAAAGCGGTGGCGTAGACAAACGGCAACATCGCCGTGCCCGCAGGCCGGCGAGCTTGCAACGCTCGATTAAACTGGTTGTGCTCGAAATCGCGTCCACCCACGAGCACAAGAATGTCGCCGGTCGCGTTATCCAGACCGATCGCTGCGCCTTGCAAGTATTCGGGCGCGGGCTGATCAGCCATTTTGCCGCTTGCTTTCGCCTTACGAAACGATGCTGCGTAAGTAGCGTAGGTCTGATGATTGTAATCGGGATGTTGCTCGACTTGCTCCAGATGTGCCTTTAGAGAATCCTCGGCTGCGCGCTGGAGATTGACGTCGATCGTCGTGTGAATGCGATAGCCTTCGTTTATCGCGCGATCCCATCCCACGGCTGCGATCACTTGCTGACGAATGTAATCGACGGCGTAAGTCTGGCCTTGGGCAGCTTGTCGGCTTCCGACCGCGATCTTTTCAGTGCGGGCAGCCGCGCATTGTTCGCGGGTGATGAATCCATTGTCGCGCATGCGATCGAGCGCAAAGTCTCGTGTCTCACGCGAGTTGGTGCGGTCAGACCAAGGCGATAATCGGTTTGGACTCTTGATCAGACCTGCGAGTGTGGCGCACTCAGCCAGCGTCATATTGCGCGCAGACTTGCCAAAGTAGCCGCGCGCGGCTGCTTCGGCCCCGTACATGCCGCCACCAAAATAAATCCGATTCAGATACAGCTCGAGGATTTTCTGTTTGCTGAAATTGTCTTCGATTCGCTTGGCCAGAAAGATCTCCAGCAGCTTTCGGCGGTATGTTCTTTCTTTGAGCGAGAAACTGTTGCGCGCCAACTGTTGAGTGATGGTGCTGGCGCCCTGGCGGACATGGCCAGCCGTCAGATTTTTGAGCGCTGCGCGAATGATCCCCAGTAGATCGTAACCGTGGTGCTCGTAGAATTTTGCGTCCTCGACGGCAATGACGGCGTTGATCAAATCGGGAGCCAACTTTTCGTAGGGGACTGTTTCGCGGTTCTCGACGTAGATTTGGCCAAAGATTTTCCCGTTGCGATCGAGAATCACACTGGCCGATTCCATCTGATCGAGCTTGTTCAGGTCGAACCCGTTGGCCTGCGCTTGTAGGTCGAAGACGACGCTGGAAAAGAAGACCGTTAGAAAAAGCGCCACCACCACGAAAATCGCGACGGGAATGTAAAACCACGGCCTGAAATACCATGGTCGCCGGAAGCGATAGCCCGTCGGCGGTCTGAGGTATGTGCTGGTCGGTCTCAAGCAGCCAAACGACTCTGTATCGAAGGTAGGCGCCAAACGCCCGACGCTCAACGTTCAGTTTCCCGGCGGGAACGCAAGTTGAATATTGCGGATTGAGGCATTGGACGTTGATCGCTGGGCATTCGACGTTCTCCCATTGAACCCGCTGCTCGTTGAATCGATTCGTGAAACCATCCGCGCACAGGGTCCGCAATCGTTCGCGTGGTTCATGCAGCAGGCCCT
>DATFXP010000116.1:0-27478 GCA_035315785.1 Candidatus Udaeobacter sp.
GGAGTCGTGAACTAAGCGCACGCCGCATCGCGTTTTCCGTGTTGTGCTTGTGCAGCGCAATCTCGATGGACACCTTCAATTCGGAGACAGTGTAAGGCTTCAACAAATACCCGAACGCGCCTGATTCCACTGCGCGCCCAACCGTTTCAGCGGATGCGTGCGCGGTTAGAAACACAACCGGAATGTCGAGATGCCCGCGGATCGCGGCGGCAGCTGCAACCCCGCTGATCCCGCCATCCAATTGAATATCCATGAGCACCAGATCGGCGCGATTGTCTTCGGCAACGCGGAGGGCGTCGGCAGCAGTGCTGGCATCGCCGGCGATGTCGTAGCCGAGCTCCGTAAGCTCGTGTTTGAGGGCTAATACGGTCAGCGCTTCGTCTTCAACGATTAGAATGCGTTTTTTTGTCATCATGTCGTTAATTGATTTGGGTTACAGATGTACGGCTGATTGTTGATGTAATATCTTGCTCGGAAAAGAAAGACTTGCGCACGTTCCGCCCGCAGGCATGCGGTTGACTACAAATTTACCGCCAAGTTGGTGTGACATTGCTTGGACGAGGTCCATGCCGGTTCCGCGTTGTCCCTTAATTTCTGTCGGCGCGGGGACAAATCCGTTGCCATCGTCACGGATCGTTATTGTTACTCGATCGTGAAGCGTGCGCAGTTCAGCATCGACCTTTCCTGTAGCGCGGCCATGGAATGCGTGTTTCAGGGCATTAAGCAGCAATTCGTTGGCGATCAGGCTGAGCAAGATGCTTTGGTCGAGATTGAGCGGAACGCTATCGGCGCAAATATTAAGCGTCAGCTTGCAGCCTTCGGGCGTGTGTGAGCGCAGCAGCATTTCAGCCAGCTCGCGCAGGTGGGGCGCAAAATCGAGGTGTGACTGCCCGCGTTCGTCGTAAAGTTGTTCGTGAAGACGAGCCATGGCGTTGATGCGATCCCGGCATTCGGTGAAAACGTCGCGAACGGCGGGATCAGCAAATTTGCCAGATTGCAGTCGGAGCAAGCTGGATACGATTTGTAGATTGTTCTTTACCCTGTGGTGAATTTCCGTGAGCGAAACAGTCTTGAGCGCGAGCAGCGCTTTGAGTCGCTCGTGCGCACGGCGGGACGAAATTACCAGTTCAGCCAGAGCGGCCGACGCCAAAACGAGTATA
Source organism: Candidatus Udaeobacter sp. (assembly GCA_035315785.1). Lineage (GTDB taxonomy): Bacteria > Verrucomicrobiota > Verrucomicrobiia > Chthoniobacterales > UBA10450 > Udaeobacter. Next base: position 1,161 of record DATFXP010000116.1, read on the forward strand.
CCGGCGTTAACGTATGAAAACGCAATGACCCGTCCGCCACGGGGCACCATCAAGTCCGCTATCAGCACTGTCGCTCCGCAAAGTGCCGCGATGAACCAGCCCGCTTTCCGTCCGGCACGCCACGTGGCCAGGACTACCGGCACGAAATAAAAGACCGTCACGTTGAAGTCGGTAACGTAATCAATCCAGCCAATCAGCAGCATCAGCAAAGCCGACTCGACGACTGCCGCCGTGGGTGAACACAGAAAATTAGCACCGACGCGAAGCGGTTTTTCTCTCCTGGTACCCTCTCGGCGTATTCCGGGGATTGACGAGTTGACCGGCTCTTCCAACTGCACGACGGACAATAGTGCCCCCCCGTTCCGTTCCATCAGCACAAAATCTAAGACCGTGGACAATCCAGACCCGTTTAAAAATATGTATCATTTATGTTTCCTCTTTTGAGATAACCGTCGAATGCCCACGTATTTGTTGCTCACAGGCTTTTAGATATTGGAGAGGTGCAACACATCATGGTTCACCCATTTCATGCGGTGATGCTTGATCTAGACGGCGTACTCGCCGACTCCGAGCCGTGGTGGAACGAGATCGATGCAAAATTGCTCGCGGAACATGGAGTCAATTATCAGGGCGAACACCACCAGAATGTGCTCGGCGTGAGTTACCAGGTCGCTGTCGAGTTTTACAAGAATGCGTTTTACATCCCCGCGTCGGTTGAGGAATTGATGCGGCGGCGAGGCGAAATCGCGACCGATTTTTTCGCGAACTGTGTAGGGCTGTTTCCGTCCGCAAAGACGACCCTGGAACAATTGCGCGAGATAAAGTTACCTCTGGCGGTAGCCACAAGTTCGGTGAGCGGGTCCGCGCGTCCGTTTCTCGAGCGGACCGGGATCCAAGATTTTTTCGACGTCATTGTTACCGGAGATGAAGTCCAACGGGGCAAGCCACATCCCGACATTTATCTGCGAACAGCGAAGAAACTTGGCATTGCTCCTCAGGTATGCCTCGTGGTCGAGGACGCGCTTGCTGGCATCGCCGCGGCGAAAGCTGCCAACATGCGTGTTGCCGCCATTCCCGACAAGCGCTTTGTGGATCAGCGGGAGTACGAGACCCAAGCCGATTATGTACTCCGAAATCTGTCAGAAATTCCGGCTCTCATTCGTCGCATCAATTCGGCCCCCAGTTGAAGAGCATAGCTTTCGCTAGAGAATTTCCTGCAATGAAACTCGCTCGCTTCCCCGCTCGCTCGCTGCTACCCTCGCAGCTTTATCGTCTATGTCGCTCGTCCCACTCGCTCCATTCTGAGTTCCTGATTACACTCATCTGTAAGTATGTCTGAACAACGACGCTTCCGTGTTTTTGCTACGTCGCGCCTCGGCGACGCAGCGGAGAATCTTTTGCGTGCGCGCGGTTACGACCTTGAGGTATTCCAGGGACCTGAAGCGCCGCCGAAGAAATTGATCATCGAGAAAGTGAAAAGTGACATCGACGGGTTAATCACCACGTTGCGGGATCCGATTGATGCGGAAGTATTCGACGCGGGGAAGGGGAGCCTGAAGGTTATAGCGCAAATCGCTGTCGGATTCGACAATATCAATCGCGCCGACGCGAACAAATACAAAGTCCCGTTCACAAACACGGCCGATGTGCTCACCGAGGCCACCGCTGAGTTTGCGTTCTTCATGATGGGAATGCTTGCGAGAAAAATGTGGAGGAGCGAGCGACTTGTGCGCGAACAGAAGTGGCCGTCGTGGCATCCGTTCCTGCCGTTCCTTGGCGATGAGGTTACGGGTAAAACCATCGCCATCATCGGCACGGGCCGCATAGGCCTGGCGATGATCAAAAAATGTTCCGGATTCGATATGAATATCCTGTGCTATGACCCGGCATATCAGAATCATGAATTCACCAAAGCGATTCAGGAATTAATGGACCTACGCCATGTGCGTGGCATTCAGAAAGAGAAAACTTGGATCAAGTATGTCGAATTCGAGGACGCCTTGCGTAGCGCCGATTACGTGAGTCTGCACGTGCCGCTGTTAAGGGAGGGGGAAGCGGATAAGCCGACCTATCACCTCATCAAAGAGAATACGCTTAAGCTGATGAAACCGACCGCATATTTGGTAAACAGCTCGCGTGGTCCGGTCGTAGATGAGAAAGCCCTCGCAAAAGCGTTAAAAGAGAAAACGATTGCAGGCGCGGCGCTCGATGTGTTCGAAAAGGAACCGCTACCGGCCGATTCACCACTGCTCGATCCGGAAATCGCCGATCGTTGCCGCCTGTTTCATCATTTCGCCAGCGGCGCGCAGATCACGCGCCTCGATGTCGATCCAGACAAAGGCATGGCTGGACGGTGTGTGCAGGGACTCATCGACGTTCTCGAAGGCAACTACAGCGGCGATCCGACAAAGATGCCGTACGTCGTGAACAAGGAAGCGTTCACGCGATCAGGTTCATAGAGTTTGTCGTAGCGGCGCTTGTGCCAAGCGCCGGCTCGGTAACGTCTGCAAATTGTAAGAAAAAAATATTTGCGCGTTCGAACGATGCTGTTAAATAGTTAACTAGATGGTTAAATATTCTTCGAGAGCATTGAACCGAACTTTCGCGGCGCTGGCTGATCCTACGCGCCGGCAGATTCTGGCGCACCTGGCACGGGGCGACAGGCGAGTTACCGATCTCGCCAAGCCGCATGACATGTCGCTGCCAGCGGTTTCAAAACATTTGCGGGTTCTCGAAAATGCCGGACTGCTTCGGCGCCGGCGCTATGGACGCGTTCATGAAATGCAATTGAACGCCGAGCCTTTAAAAAAAGCCGCGCAATGGGTCGAGGAGTATCGAAAGTTCTGGGAGGGATCGCTCGATCGGCTCGCGGCTTACTTGGAAAAAACGAATAAGGCAGGCGGCAAAAAAGGAAAGGCCTGAGTCATGTGTCCGTATTGCATCGCAAACATCGCTGTTGCGGCGACGACATCGAGCGGGGGAGTGGCAGCACTTGTGCTCAAAATATTTGGCAGCAGAAGACAACCCAGAGAGGAAAGACAACACAATGAAAACAACGGAGCGGGAATTGAATCGAGAAGTGGTATCACCGAAGGAGTGGGAGGCTGCGCGCCGGCAGCTTCTCGTAAAAGAAAAGGAGTTAACTCGGGCCCGTGACGCGTTGGCTGCAGAACGCCGGCGGATGCCGTGGGTAGCCGTGGAAAGGGAATACGAATTCGAGGGGACGCAGGGAAAGGCGAGTCTGCTCGAGGTATTCGATGGTCGCCGTCAATTGATCGTCTATCGCGCATTTTTTGAGCCGGGCGTCGTTGGTTGGCCCGAACATGCGTGCGTCGGCTGCTCCATGGTGGCCGATCAGGTCGCTCACCCCGCTCATCTGAACGCCCGCGATACCACTCTCATATTTGCTTCGCGGGCACCGCAGAAGGACATCAAGCGCTTAAAGGCGCGCATGGGCTGGGAGTTCATCCCTTGGTACACGATCACGGATGACTTCGACAAGGACTTCGGCGTGGACGAATGGCACGGTACGAATGCGTTCATCCGCGATGGCGACCGCGTGTTTCGCACCTACTTCATTAACAATCGCGGCGACGAACAGATGGGCGGCACGTGGAACTATCTCGACATTACTGCGCTCGGGCGTCAGGAAGAATGGGAAGACTCACCCAAAACTTATCCTCAGACATCACCCTACGAGTGGTGGAATTGGCACGACGAGTACGGCAGTGACGAAGCCTCCGCCAGAGTTCTCGAACAGGTCCGCCGCGGCCGCGCAAGCGGTCAAGCGGCCGGCGATAACACGTGATCGCTACTCCTTGCTGGCGAACCGATGGAAGAAACAAAGACAATAACACTTGTAAACATTATGAATGAAACAAACGATTTAGCTGAAGTGCTCATTTTGGAACGCACTTTCAACGCGCCGGTCGCGCGGGTTTGGAAAGCGCTGACCGACGTCGATCAAATGCGGGAGTGGTATTTTGATTTAAAGGAGTTTAAGCCGCAGGTTGGGTTTGAATTCGAATTCGTGGTCGAGCACGAGGGTAACAGTTATCATCACCTTTGTCGCGTGACCGATGTTATTCCGGAAAAGAAAATCGCCTACACGTGGCGGTACAAAGGCGAGCCCGGCGATTCGCTAGTCACATTTGAGCTATTTCCCGAGCATAATGAAACGCGACTTAAGCTGACGCACACGGGGATCGAGACGTTTCCGAAAACGCCGGCGTATGCGCGAAAGAATTTTGAGGCTGGCTGGACTGCGATTATTGGATCGGAGTTGAAGCAATTCGTTGAAGCATCCCAGAAAGAATCATGAAAGGGAAAACCGCTGAGAAGACATCGCTAGAGATTGTACGATTCATCAACGTACCGACCGATCGCGTTTATGATGCGTGGACCGAGCCGGAGCAATTAAGACAATGGTTTGGACCAGAAAACGTGCTGACCCGAAATATCACAGCGGATCTCCGCGTCGGCGGTAAGTACCGCTGGGACCTGACCAGTCCGGAAGGGGAGGAGATGAGCGCGTTCGGCGAATACAAGGAACTCGTTCCCGGAAAGAAAATTGTTTTCACGTGGCAGTGGGATGACGACGAAGCTTGGGAGAACCGGACTAGCGTCGTGACAATCGAACTTTTCGAGCGCCGCGGCGGAACGGAACTGCGATTAAGGCATGAGCAATTGCCAAGCGAAGAATCGCGCGATCGCCACAACGAGGGCTGGAATAGTTTACTCGATCGACTTGAACAATTTATCAGCAAGTAAATTGTCCCTATAAACAATGGAGGAACGATGAACACAGAAGAAGTAGCCAAAAAAGTTGTGGAACTAACTCGAAAACAGGCATGGTACGACGCGCTCGATCTTTACGATGATAACATTGTCAGCGTGGAAGCATCCGGCATGGGCGGTTCGCCGGAAACTCGCGGCAAAGAAGGCGTCCGCGGCAAAGTCGATTGGTGGGTCAATAGCATGAATGTGCACAGCTTCGATGTGCAGGGACCGTTCGTTGCACACGATCGTTTTGTCGTGCAGTACGACGCTGACGTCTCGGACAAGAAAACCAAACAGCGCCACAAAATGTCGGAAGTAGGCGTTTACACGGTGAAGGACGGCAAGATAGTGCGCGAAGAGTTCTTGCCACGCGTGTGAGTGAGATTCACGGGGTGCGAAGCCGTCCTTCTTTAGGGGGCGTCACAATCATGACCAGCGTTTCGCCGTCGTTTATTGCCGGCGCCGCAGTAAGAGCCATCAATAAGCTGTGGCGAAGCGAAATGCTCTGAGCCGGGCCTCCTCACGGTATTTCGAAAATCTCGATCTGCTTGGCGATACCCCGAAGCGAGCGTTTCTCCGGGGTCGCTGCAATGCCGTTAGATTGCAAGAGCTTCGACGCTTGCCGGTCAGTAACGACCCGACTCGTCGCAAAAATGGAGCGCGACGTCGCGAGTCCTTGGACCCGAGCTGCGATGTTCACAGTCCGTCCGAAGTAGTCCTGCCGATCGTTCAGCGAAACGGCGAGGCAAGGCCCCTCGTGAATCCCGATCTTAAGTAGCAAGTCATCTTTTAAGTCCTGCAATGCTTCTCGCATCTTTAGCGCAGCCGCCATTGCTCGGTCCGGCGTCGGGAAGGTTGCCATAACAGCGTCGCCGATTGTCTTTACCACAGCGCCTCTTTCGGCCGCGACGATTTCATTCAAGACCCGGAAGTGAGCGCGCACCAAATCGTACGCAGCCAGATCTCCCACTCGTTCGTAGAGTTCTGTTGAGCCTTTGAGGTCGGTAAAGAGAAAGGTAAGACTGGTAATCTTCAGCTTTTGATCCACGTCAAGCGCGTCAGTCCGATAAATATCGCGGAATGTCTGATTGGTAAGGAGACGTTTCGCAGTCAAGAACGGGCGACGTTTTCTGACGAGATCGTGAACCTTGTCGCTAACGATCCAAATGGCAGGCAAGGTGCGGACGTTTGTTCGGTTTTCCAACGTCAGCTGCAGAGGTCCGGGACGCATCTGAACATCCTTAAGCGGCGCGTGGTCCCTGGTCATGATGAAAGAGAGCGATTGACTTTTACGCGCAGGCTCGCCTATCACCTCGATAGACTGCGACATGTTAACGACCGGATCGAACACGTCGACAACCCCTTCAGGCAATTGGAGCGAGAGCACTACTTTCTCACCAGCGGCAAGTTCGAGGGCGTCCAAAGTTGTTTCTTTAACCCATTTCCCGAACGTCTCGTCATCTGGCAAGTCGACGCATGAACTCCAAAAGATCTGTCTGTAGTATTCCACCCAGGAGAGCGTCTCCGGATCATGGGCAGCGATTTTTCGCACCCGTGGACTGATTGTGAATGTAACTTCGACGATATCGTCGAGCGTCGGCTCGCATCCCGCAGCGCAAAGAACGCATCTGTATTCGGCTTGCTTTACCGTCTTCAGTGTCGCTCCTGAATCGAGGACGCCACCGCAAGCGGGACAAAGAATGTTCCAAGACATATCGAAAATGCCGAGTCGCGCGCCGTGCAGAAAAGCCGCTATGACATCGTCCTCATCGAGCTTGTGCTTGGCGGCGAAAGCGAGGACATTGATCCGGCAAAGCTCGCGGTCAGGCGCTTCGAGGATGAGCGTCTCGATTGCATTAACTGCTTTCGCCTCTGCCGATTTTCGCAAGACATTAAAGAGCGTGTCGGTTTCGCGCGGAAGTTTCATGACATTATCGGATCGAGAATCCTTCGCTTATCGTCTGGTGAGGGGAAACGGAAAGCAAGTGACAGATACGCCAGACGCCCGGGGGACGACCCAATTTCGGTGCTGAGAGGGCGAAGTTGTCGGCGACCGAAAGGGCTGGCGATCGCAATCGGGAAGAATCTTGTGTTAGCGATTGGCTGCGTATTTATCGATCAACGCCTGAAACCGAGGGTCTTTGCGCAACGGATCCCAGACTGGATCGAGCTTTAGCATTGGGATAGTGAGACCGCTCGGAGTTCCGAGCAAATGATCGATCAGGCGTAACGCTTCATCAGATTCGCCACTGCAGGCATAAATTTGTGCCAGCGCGGTGATGCCTCGTGGTCCATCAAAGGCGTCTTGAGATTCGGGTAGTAATTCGACCGCACGCTTGCCTTCCGCGATCGCCTCCTGTTTTCGATCCAGTGCCGCCAGAATAGATCCATGCTGCGCGTGTCGCCGCGGGTCTTCAGGCGCGTCGCGCAGTAACTGTTCCGAGACCAGCCGCGCGTGCTCCAATGCGGGTTGCGCCTTCTCTTTGGTACCTTGGAGCAAGTAAATAATTCCTTCCAGGAACGCCTTCGGGACGGCGCCCGCACCTTCGACCATTAATATCTCGCCGGGGAATTTTTGCACGGCCGCAAGGGCTTCGGGAAACTTGCGTTGTAGCATAAGGACCCAGGATCTTGCCCAGGTCACCATGCCGTTCGGGTCAACGTCGCTTGGCAGCAAAGAAATTTGTTTTTCCGCCTCGGTTAAATCGCCCCGCGACAGAATCGCCAGGTATGCTTTCAATCCGACCGTTGCCCACGCCTGCGGTGCCACAGCGGTCGAGCGATCCAGCGTCTTCTCGGCGGCGTCGAAGTCGCGCAAAGTCATATAACTGTAGGCAAGGTTAGTAAGGATGCTTAAGTTTTTCGGATCGAGCGCAGCCGCTTTTTCCAAATTCGCGTTTGATTCAGCCCACTTGCCCTGACGTCGTTGAATGGCGCCGATTGCGAAATAGGCTTCGGCTTGGTTCGGCAGGTCACGTTTTGCGATCTCGAACTCGGCTAGGGCGCGCTCGTAATCTCGATCGCCATAATAATACGACATACCGAGCGCGAGATGTCCCTCCGGAAGGTTCGGCTGCAAGCGGAGGGATTCATCAGCATTGAGACGAGCTTTTTCTCGACGGGCTGGCGTCGGCTCGAAGGTGTGATATATCGAGCTCTCCACCATCGAGAGCCCTGCAAACGCAGCCGCAAATTTTGGATCGAGTTTGATCGCCTGTTCGAAAAGCTGCTCGGCCTTTAACGAATCGTCCAGAAAATGGTCTGATCGGTTGGCGTAGTCGTGTGCCTGGATAAAAAGCCAATACGCATCAGAATTTTCTGTCGGTTGCCGATCCAATCGTTCTTTTTCATTCGGAGATAGTTTCGCTTGCAGCGAGGAAGCAATTTTTTGCGCGAGATCGGTTTGGATTGCGAAGACGTCGGTCAAATCCCGATCGTAGTCTTCCGCCCAAATGTGCTCGTCATCGTCGGCGTTGATCAACTGTACGCTCACTCGCACACGATTGCCGATTCGGCGGACACTGCCTTCAAGAAGGGTCGCCACGCCAAGTGCCTTTCCGATTTCGCGGGCGTTACGCACGCCATCCCCGCGATAGGACATGACCGACATACGCGAGATGACCTTCAACTCACCAATCTTTGAGAGATTTGTGAGGATATCGTCCTGTATGCCATCGGCGAAATAGGCGTTCTCCTTTTCATCGCTCAGGTTCTGAAACGGCAGGACTGCGATGGATTTGTCGATCTTGCGCGCCGATACCCGAGGCAAAAGAAAGAAACCAGCTGCCGCTGAGATGGCCACGCCGATCACTATCAACATAATCACGTTGCGCCGGCGATGCGATCCTGGTGCGCTAGGCGTCGGAGTTGCGCGGATGCCCTGCGGAGTGACGTCGTAGGCCCAGGCCAATATCAACGCGATCGGAAATCCGACTAAGAGCAGCACGACCACGAGGCGGAATGTCCAGTTTGGCATTTCCCACGCTGGGAAAACCGCCGAGCCGATTTGAATAATGAAACCCGCCGCGATGATGTATGCGGCCGCAACGCGATAGACCTTTCGCCGTTGAACTTCCTCAAAGAAGCCACTCATGACGAGGTAAGATGTCAACTGATGCACAATCGCGCAAAACCTGAATCCGTCCACCTCCAGCGGACAGGATTCGTTTTGGTCAGCGACGATGCTGAATCACCAGCCAGTTACGATCAGTTGTATCACGGGCTCGATGCAGAATACTAAGTGCTGATGCGGTCGAGTCTCAGATTAGCGTTCATTTTGGTCGGTATTTGCGCATATGCCGGTCTCGCCGTGCTGGGTTGGGGTGGGTTTCGTCCTTTTTTCTCTCATGCAGCACTGACAGCGCTTGTAGTGGTACTATTCGCGCTTTCAATTCTATCGTTTTTCGCCGGCGGAAATGTGAATGCCGGCGTGCGCGAAGACCGCGGCAATCGCTGGGTAATTGCCGTGTTTGTGATAATTGGATTTCTCAATGCCTATCTGCCGGCATACACGGATCGTAAACAGTTGTGGACGATTGACGGCGATACGGTTCGCTGGCTCGGTGTCGCGCTCTTCGCTGCTGGTGGCGCGTTGCGAATCTGGCCAGTGTTTGTGCTAGGCCACCGATTCAGCGGACTCGTCGCGATCCAACCGGAGCACACTCTGGTAACTAACGGCATCTACGGGGTTATCCGTCATCCGAGTTATCTTGGCCTGCTTATCAACTCACTGGGATGGAGCCTGGCTTTTCGTTCGGGAGTCGGTGTACTTCTGACAGTGTTGCTTATTCCGCCGCTGTTAGCGCGCATCAATGCAGAAGAGAACCTGCTGCATTCGCATTTCGGAGATGAGTACACCGAATACCGCTCTCGCACATCGCGCCTGATTCCGGGGATCTACTAATAGATTCACACGGATAACTGTTGCGGTGTTGAGCATCTAAAAAGTGGGTAGGTCGTCATGGAAAGTGGGCTGTTCCAAATACGTGAAGTGGCTCTTGTTCCGTCTTCCACCACCTCAGAAGTTTGATTCGCAGAACATGCATTAACAATAGGAGACGAACATGAAAAAAATAATTGTCACACTTGGCTGTTTGGTGATTGCGCCTCTTGCATTCGCGCAGCCGAATTCGACGGATAAGAAACAAGGAGCAACAACAACTGAACCGATCGAGGTAACCGGAACGATGATCAGAACGATGATTGCGGAAGGCGCGGCTGCCAGTTATCAGCCTCGCAATACGCTCGTTGTTCTGGAGGACAATTCGAATAATCCGGGCCGTTATGTTCTCAACGGGCGTGGTCACGTTGTGAACAAGGCAGGGGAAATCGTCCAAACGGCGATCAAACCCGGCACCCGCGTGCGTGTTTATTACGCAAACATGGGCGACCTGCGTATGATTGACCGCGTGGTCGTTGTGGACTGAGTCGCACGCGGATCGTTAAAGATAAGCCGCAGGGTTCCGTAAAACCCTGCGGCTTTTTTTGTGTGGTTTCGACCAAGTTACGCGTCAGGCCAAATTTGCGTGACATCAACCAGTGCGTTTGCACAAATGGGTACGGTGAATCTTTCAACTGTTGCGAACATAGCAACCGCTCTCACTGTGCTGACAGCTGTCGTTTTCGGGCTAATCGAGATGCGACGCGCGCGCAAGGAACGCGAGGAACGTGCGGCGTTCGTAGCGGTGCAGGCGATTTTGACGCCAGCCTGGATGGACTCGATGAGCCTGGTGCAGGCAATTTCCGAAGGTACGACGCCGTCACAAATTGAGGCCGATCCGCGCCTCTTTAAAGCTGTCCAATCCATAGCCTGCATTCTCGAATCTCTGGGGTATGCCGTGTTTGCGCGCATGGTCCCGTTAAACGTAGTCGACGAACTGCTCGGCGGCACCGTGCGCGTCGCGTGGCGCAAATTGCGTGGCTACGTCGAATACGAACGCGAGCGCGCCGGGTCGCAAAAAAATTGGGAGTGGTTTCAGTGGCTCGCCGAACAGATCGATCGGCATAGTAAAGCGGAAACCAGTCTGACCTTGGGTGCGCACGAGGCTTATCGTGACTGGCGCCCGTAATTCAAATTTTTGTCGTAGTTCCTGAGCGCTGATGCGAGCCTAACGAGGCTCTCCCGAATCTGCGTCCGTGTCCAAGCAGCAAATCCGAATACAAACGCCGGCTTGAGATTCGCTTGGATACAAAAGAACGAGAGCGCCGACGGCCTTACGCCGATTTCAGACGTGATATGCTTAATCATTTCGAAGTCTTCCTCGCGTTTCAACCAGGCAACAATGTTCAAACCGGCTTCGGGAACCTGCAAAGTGAAACGGTCACCAAGCAGCTCATTAAATTGTTTGATGAAGAAATCTCGCCGCTCCGCATAAATCTTTCGCATTCGCTTAATGTGACTGAGGAAAAAGCCCTCGGTGATAAAACGCGCAAGCGTTGCCTGTTCGATCGGAGACGAATGCTGGTCCATCGCACTTCGGATTTTCACAAACGAATCGACCAGCTGTTCTGGGGCAACGATGTATCCCAAGCGCAAAGAAGGACACAGGATCTTGCTCACCGTGCCTGCATAAATCACTCGACCGGCGTTATCGATCCCTTGTAACGAAGGTAGTGGTGGCCCGACGAAGCGAAACTCCGCGTCATAGTCGTCTTCGAAAATGAATGCATTGTGAGCACGCGCAAAATCGAGCAAATCGGTCCTACGCTGAAAGCTCATGGTAACGCCGAGAGGAAATTGATGAGAGGGCGTTACGTAAATCATCCTCGGGAGCAGTTCTTTTGGCGACCGCGCAATCACAATTCCCTGAGTGTCGATGGCTTTGGGAACTATCTTAATGCCGGCCAAACTAAGAACCCTTCGAGTTTGCTGATAACAAGGGTCTTCGATCCACGCGGTCTCGCCCGGATTTAGCACAGCCATAGCGCTGATCAGCATGGCCTGCTGCATACCGGCCACGATGACGATCTGATCTGCACTGCAGCGCGCTGCTCTGAAATCGCACAAGTATGCTGCAAGTGCCTTGCGTAGCTCGACGTCGCCGCGATTCGACGAATATCGCAACAGGTTAACGCCTTTCTTTGCCAGAACCTGAGTTCGAAGACGTTCCCACACGGCTATTGGAAATTCGTCGACGGCTGGAATGCTGGCCACCAGCGAAACGCCTGGTCCAGCTCCCGTCGCTCCGAGATCGAACTGATTTCCAGCACGTTTATCCGGAATTGCCCTTACGCGGTCAGAGGTGCGAGCCGGACGCTGGATTGGTTCGTAGGTTTTCGGTTGGCCTGCGGTTAAAAAGCTTTCAGGAAGAAGATTCGCGACGAATGTTCCGGATCCCGGTTTTGACCGGAGATAACCTTCAGCATGAAGTTTTGAAAGCGCGAGTCTTACGGTTGACCTGGAAACCCCGCGGTCTGTAGCCAGAATCCGTGACGACGGAAGTCGAGATGAGCCTTCGCTGAACCTGCCGGATTTCAGTTCGTCACGAATTTGGCGGTAAAGCTGCTCGTGAAGCGGTTCCGTTGCCGTCCGGTCAAGCCGAATCATCTCAAATGTTATGATTGAACGTCGGCGGCGCTTCTGCGGACGCGATTTCCTATTAGGCATTTATGGGCGAATTTCCTTCTCATTATTCTTCCATCTGTAGCCCTCTTCTCAAGAGGTTGATCTTCCGCCGCTTAAACGAGTATGCAGTTTGTCAGAGCTGATCGTCTTTGCACATGACAGCTCAACTTCTGTGAAATACCGGTGATATTGATGCAGCACGAGCCCCTTATAACCACGTATCTTGAAATGCGATCAGAGGATCAGCTGCGGCCAAAGCGCGGGGATTCACAATTTCACGTTCGTGAAAAGACGGATCGGGATTGGCGGTTTAATCGCGATTTCTATCTTCGTGTCGGCGAGCAGTGGGCCTGGATCGACAAACGATCATGGTCGGATGGCCAATGGAAGGAATATGCGACAGCGCCCGCGCTGCGGACGTTCGCGGGGTATTATGACGATGCTTGCGCTGGCTATTACGAGCTCCGTCGGGACAGGGAAGCCGGAATCGAGATCGCTTACTTCGGATTGTTGCCTGAATGGATCGGTCGAGGGTTGGGCGGCGCATTGCTAACTAGCGCAATTGAGACGGCATGGCGCATGGAACCGAACCCAATACGCGTGTGGGTGCATACCTGCAACTGCGATCACCCGCAGGCGCTCGCGAACTACCGGGCGCGCGGCATGGTCGTTTACAAGGTTGAGGAAGAGCCGTAGGCAACCGGCGCCACTTGGAGCGACGCCGGTGCGCCCTCGCGCCGGATATGATTAGGAAGAGCGCATCGAGGCTCCAACATCCACGCGTATTCAATTTTCCAGCCTCCGCGCGCGAGATTCCGGGCCGAAATCAAAAAAAAATCAGATTTTTTGAAATGTGCGGCTTCAAAATCTTTAGAAAGGATGAAGCGAATCAAATCAAGCATCGATATGATGAACCTGGTATTAGACAAAAGTGTTACCGAAACACCTGAGCTCACCGGTCAATTTATAGTGTTTCCGAACGGTTTCGGGAGCGGAGACTTAGCGCAAAAGACCTTGTCGCGAATGTCGCGCGAGCAGCTCGCCGCTTTTTTGAATGCCGAATCCAACAATGCTCAGACCGCCCATTTTGTTACTCCTCCAGCCGAACCGACACCGCCCACGCCTGAAAAAGGTTTGGCTGTCGGTGTCCTGAAGCAGGCGGCGTCTGATCTGCGCCGTTACCGGGAGGCAACGAAACCCGCCGATCGGGAAGTTTATCTCGATGCTCATAGTTGGATCACTGCATACGATTCTTCCTGGCCGTATTCGTTCATCAATGTTTGTAAATTGCTCGATCTCTGCCCGGAAGTAGTGCGCGCGGAGCTTCTGGCCGACGCGGCGCTGGGACCATTTCATTACTGGATTCGACGCGCCGGTCGTCTTTCCCGAAAACTAAGTTCCTCGGTCGCTCGCGTTTTCGACGGCTACCGAAACCCGGAAGGCGTCGAGAGCAATCAATTAGCCGCATCTATCTGATATGAAAAACATATTGAGTTCAGTATGGCGGTCGCTGATTCGCGCGAACTATCGGAAACATGATCCGTTCCTGGTATTCAGCATGACTTCGTTCAACTCGGGCGGCGGATGGAAAGAGTTCCTTCTGAAGGCGTCGCTGCAAAACACATAATCCCAATGAAATTCTCTACAGAAGCAATCGTGGCATTGGCTGTAGCTGTAGTGTTCGCACTGCTGAGCTTCGGTGCGATTGCGCGAGAGCAGGGGCAGGCGCCTGACCATAGTGGGCACAATGCATATATCGCGGCAAGCAATGTTAATCTGAGCCAAGTCACCCCAGGCAACGCGGACGTTCTCAGCTTTTACTAAACGGTAGCGTATCCCGGTGAGACTGGCTGTAGGGGCAGTGCGTGGCGGCTGTAATCCTTCCGGAACAGGCGAGCTACGTGGCACAGGGAACTGCCGCTCGATTTTATTCTCGCAAAATCAAGTCTGGTGGGCGACGCTCTGTTTCCACGAAGGCAATTCCTGGAACTCTGCAAGAGGGCGGTGCTGCGTTTCAAACGACGCACTGGACCGTGGTGTTTCGTGCCGGCGAACCCGATTCAGAGGCCTCTGCTCAGCGGGCGTTGTCCGGATTTTGTGAAGCGTATTGGCCGCCGCTTTACAGTTTTCTTCGCCACCGCGGTCATTCCTCCGCTGATGCGCAGGACCTCGTCCAAGGTTTTTTCGCTCAACTGCTCGAGCAAAACACGTTGAGCCGGGCGGATCGCCAGAAGGGGCGGCTCCGCACATTTCTCTTGGGATCCCTGGAGAATTTTTTATACAACGAGTACGATCGCGCCCGGGCGCTCAAGCGGGGCGGTGGTCGGCAAGTTCTATCGATCGAGGAACATCTACCGGAGGCCGAGGCGGCGATGCTCGCTACAGTTCACCTCAGCGATGCCGGTTGCTATGATCTGGTGTGGGCGTCGAATATTGTTTCACGGGCATGGAAGAATTTGCAAAACGAATTTGAAGCGGAAGGCAGGGCTGAGTGGCTCGAAGAATTAAGACCGTTTGTTGCCGGCGGCAGCGCCAAGCCGCCCAGCCAGGAGGAAGCCGCAGCTCGACTAGAAGTGCCAATCGCGACTCTCCGGACCTGGCTTTCGCGCCTTCGCCAACGATTCCGTGAGTCGTTGAGAGTAGAAGTGGGCAGTACGGTCTCGGATCCCGCAGACATTGATGGAGAACTCCGCCATCTGTACCAGATACTGATGGCCTGAGGCCGCCTTTCCGACATGGACGACATAAGCGTTGGTCTCAGAACCGCGAAAGCGCAGAGTGAAACTCAAGAAACCTGCGCGACCTGCGGACGACCTTTGACTCAGCGGGGTTCAAATGGTGAATGCTTGCGGTGTCTCGTTAGTCTTACTTTCCTGGGGGATGGCGAGCAGCCGGAAAGACCAGCGGCGCGCAGTCGACTGACGCCTGGACCACTAAGATACGCCCACTTTGAAGTAGAGACTGGAGCAGACGGTTTTCCGATTGAGCTCGGTGCGGGAGCGATGGCCATTACTTACCGCGCCCGAGATACAGTTTTGAATTCGTTTGTTGCCCTCAAGGTCATCGATCGGAAGGTCGCGCAGAATCCTGGCGCGCGGTCCCGATTTCTGCGCGAAGCGCGTGCTGCGGCGAACATTCATCATCCAAATGTGGCTCGGGTGACATATTACGGGGAACAAGATGGCGAATGTTTCTACGCGATGGAATTGGTCGAAGGTGAAACGCTAGAGGCACGCGTACGGCGTGACGGACCGATGTCGCTAGACGTTGCGTTGGATGTAGTTGAACAGGCAGCACGCGCTCTGGTGGCTGCAGAAGCGTGCGGTGTCGTTCACCGCGACATCAAGCCATCGAACGTTATGCTCGAATCGGATCCAACCGGCGCGCTCCGGGTAAAACTGATTGATTATGGAGTGGCCAAAGTTATGGGTCCTCAGACGCAAAGCAGCGCCGAGCAAACACACGCGGGTTTCATCGGTACACCAGCATTTGCCAGTCCAGAACAGTTCGCGGGCGCGGGGCAATTGCCAGTTGATACTCGTTCCGACATTTATTCGTTAGGTGTTACGCTTTGGTATCTGCTCACAGGGCGCACGCCGTTTGTAGGGCGCACAATGGAAGAAATTCGTGCGCGGCAAACCACTCACCTGCCATTGGAACAACTCAAGAGACTGCACCTCCCGGGCCGCGTCGTTGCGCTGCTGAAATCGATGCTGGTTGCGGACCCGAATCACAGACCGCAATCAGCGCGCGAGTTGCTTCTTGCTGTTCATAGCTGTAGCGACCGGTTCAATGTTGAGGCACGCCGGCGACGTAGAAAAGCCATCATTGTAAACGTGGCTTTGATGTTGGCGATCGTAGCCATTGCATGTGGGACGTGGCTGTATCAGCGCTTGCGGCCATTCACTCCCGAGGAACGATCGATCGCTGTGCTGCCTTTCGAAAATCTCAGCAGCGACAAAGAGAACGCTTATTTTGCCGAAGGAGTACAGGATGAAATTCTCACGCGTCTATCCAAGATCGCGAATCTGAAGGTGATCTCGCGCACATCCACACAACATTATCAAAGCACCCCGAAAAACTTGCGTGAGATCGCAAAGCAGCTTGGCGTCGCCCACATTCTGGAAGGAAGCGTGCAAAAGAGCGCGGACACCGTTCGGGTCAACGTGCAGCTGATCAAGGCGACTAGCGATTCGCACGTTTGGTCAGACACATTTGATCGCAAGCTGACCGATATTCTGTCAGTCGAAACTGAGGTGGCTAAAACCATTGCTGATCAATTACGCGCAAAACTCACAGGTGACGAACAACAAGTTATCGCAGCGAAGCCTACCAACAATCCTCAGGCTTATGATTCCTATCTGCGCGGCTTGGCCTACGCGCTAAAGACAGCATTCACACCGGAGAACTCACTTGGCGCACAGAAATACGTCAAAGAAGCAGTGCGGTTAGACCCGAACTTTGCTCTTGGCTGGGCGCTGCTCTCCTATGTAGACGCGAGTGGCTATCTTACACAGAGTCTTCAACCAACTGTCGCTCTTCGCGAAGAAGCGCGCGAGGCAGCCGAAACTGCCCTGAGGTTACAGCCGAACCTTGGCGAGGCTTTGTTAGCCATGGGTTTTTATCACTACGCCTGCCTGAAGGACTATGACACTGCCTTGAAGTACCTTGTGCAAGCACAGCAGGTTCTGCCCCAAAGCAGTCGGGTTCTTCAAGGCCTGGCTTTTATTGAAAGAAGGCGAGGCAACTGGGACAAGAGCGAAGCTTACTTTCAGCAAGCTGAGAAAGTGGATCCACGCAACGTGAATCTACTGTCCCAACACGCGCGTTCCTACATTTGCCTTCGCCGTTTTCCGGAAGCGCTCGCGAAGCTTGAGCAGATCCTCAATATCAACCCTGATGACATAGACACGATTGTGTTGAAGGCGCGAATCGCACAAGCGCAAGGCGATCTTCCGCGCGCTGCGGCGCTTCTTGCCCCTCTGCGGCTGGGAGTTGGCTACGTGAACGCGTTGGAAACACAGATTTACCAAGGTATCCTGGAGTCGCGTCCGGGACCGGTGATTGCTCAGCTGAAGGAGATACTCGCCAAGCCTGATAAGACGCTGGGTTTTTATGCTGGCGAACTCCGCTTCTGGTTAGGCTGGGCGCAACAGGTTGCTGGTGATCACGCTGCCGCGCGGCAAAGCTGGAGTCAGGCTCGGACCGAGTTGGAATCTTTCCTCAACGAACAACCTGAAAATTTTTTCTTAATGGGAGATCTCGCTCTTACGAATGCGGCTCTCGGTGACAACAATGCCGCGCTATCTCTGGCTGAACGTGCGATGGAGATGATCCCGATCGAAAAGGACGCGCTTACCGGTCCCAGGCCGCTGGAAATCCTCGCCCGCGTAGCAGCCCGCACCGGCGATGTCGACCGGTCGATCTCCGCATTGGAGAAGCTGCTTTCAATCCCGTACGAAGCGCCTCTAGCAGCAAATCCGCCCCTCACTCCTGCGTTCCTCCGGCTGGATCCAATGTTTCAACCACTGCGCAAAGATCCGCGGTTTCAAAAACTTGCGAATGCTGAGCGGTGAATCTGACGAGGTTCTTCTCTGGGCTAAAGCTGCGCTACGCACTCTGCATTAATGCCGGCTTCATCTTTAACCCCGACTTTCGGCCGTTTCGGGCTGATCCATGTTTCGCTAACGGTCGTCGAGTCGGAATCGATCCATCGAAGGTCCCTGAGCAAACGGGGGTTAATAAGCGCCAGAAAGTGTACCGGCAGACAGTGTTTGTATTCCGGCCGATGCGAACGATAGTTCGCCTTTATTGGATTACACTGTTTAACTTCACTGCCCGGTAGATCGTCAGGTGAGCGTTGCTCATTGGTGGTTTGAAACCCGATTCTCGGGAACGGCTCTGTAGCTCGGTAGTTTTTCCAAATTCAAAACACAATGAAACTGTACGTAGGTAACCTCTCTTTTGAGACCACTGAGAACGATCTTCAGGATCTGTTCGAACAACATGGCGCCGTTAATGAAGTCCATCTGATGATGGATCGCATGACCGGAAAATCGCGTGGATTTGCGTTCGTCACAATGAATGACGGTGCGCAGGCCAACGCTGCCATGAGCGCGCTCAACGGCCGCGAATTTAACGGCCGCCCATTGACTGTTAATGAAGCGCGTCCCCGCGCCGAACGTCCGCGTTCTCACGATGGCAGGCGGAATTTCTCCGGCTTTCGCAAGTAGATTCGGAATCGACTCAGGTCGGGACGCCGCGCAGCGGCGTCCAGCTCGGCGCAGTACACCGACCCTGCCAATATGGACATTATGAGTTCTGAAAAAGCGCTAGAACTGGAAGGCACGATTACGACGGTATTACCCGGGACCATGTTTCGGGTCGCTCTCGCGAACGATCATCTCGTCCTCGCGCACATCTCGGACAAAATGCGCAGGCGCTTTATTCGCCTAACGATTGGGGACCGGGTAAAAATGGAGATGTCGCCCTACGACACCCGCAGAGCGCGCATTGTTTATCGACTCTAAGATGGCGACGAGATTCTTTTTTGATCCGCCGCGACGCGCAAAAGCAGCTGGTCTCAACATCAAGAGCTTGCTCGTGCGCTGTCCTTCCACCTCAAAACTGACGGATACAGGAAGGACAATCGAAGAAGAGCGCTGGCAAACAGCGACAGTAAAGAGGCAAAAGTTCACCTGTGCACACTGCGGCGACGTCCATACCTGGACAAAGAAGGACGTTATTCTCGGCCGAACCAGTATCAACGGGCCGATAACCAGGAATTTTTTGGCAAGAACAAGAAAGTCTGCCCAAAGAAGGACGTGACATCGGCGGGATTTTGGCATTAACTCAAAACCCAATCTTTAATCGCCGTTCGGCGCGAGGAGGACAACAATTATGAAGCCTAAGAAGTTAAAGAAGAGGATCCAGCAACTCGAGAAAAGTCTACGAGAAGGCTCAGAGAAACTGGCTAGACTAAAACGCAAATTGCAGCAGACGGAGACCGCAAAAGCGTTGAAAGCTGCGAGAAAATCGGCTGCCCGCGCTACTGCGTCAGCCAGAAACAAAGCGAGCAGTGCCAAGAAACCGAAGAGAAAACTGAATCTTTCGCCGGAGCGCCGTGCGCAACTTGCTGCCGCGATGAAAGCCCGATGGGCTGCGAAGAGGGCTGCTGAGGGGAATAGCGCAACCTCGACGGATCAAAATTCTCCCACACCGCCGATGCAGCCGCCGGAAAACAGAGGCGACGGCGTCTAACCATAGTTCGCGCCATCAGCATTGGTAGCGTCCCGGCGCAGAATTACGTGTCATTCGCGTCGTATTCCTATACGCGCGACGGAGCTACGCCTTTCCACTAATTCTTGGTCGGAACACCGGAGCCGTTCGCAAATCACGGCTGCTTTTCCTCGCAAAGCTTTTGGAAAACCGGATCTGCGCGCAATGGGTCCCAGATTGGATCGAGCCGTAAAAGTGCCGGTGTGATCGGCGATGGACTGTAAAGCCAGCCACCATATGGCGTTTGTAACAATCGCGTGAGGGTTGCGATCGCACGGCTCTTTTCGCCAATTATCGTTTCAACTAGCGCCAGGTTCTCTTCGAAAGCGGGACCAGACAGCCGGTCTTTGTTGCTCGGCAAAAGCGTGATTGCGCGCTGCGCTTCGTTGAGGGCTGATTCCTTCTTGTCGAGCATGGCGTAAGCCACGGCCAGTGCTGCCGCTACGAAGGCGTTGTCTGGTTGCTCCTTCCTGAGCGGCTCAATCGTGTTGCGCGCTTGTTCAGCGAAAGCGTTGGCTTGAGTCGCGTTGCCAGCGACGCGGTGGACCAACGCGTTCCCCAACTGTTTAGTGCCCTTTTCGATCCCAGAATCAAGGCGGAGTCGATCTTGCCGGGCTTCCACCCACCGGGTGGCATCAGTGTGATTTCGTTCAAGTCTCCATTGGGTCAGCTTGATTCGAACGGCGACGTCCGAATTCGTTTCTGTGTTTACCTGCGTAAGTAGTTTAGCGGCTTCTCGCAGATTACCTTCGGCCTGATAGATGCTGGCTTTCAATGCCATGAGAGATAACTCATTCGGGAGGATATCTAGTGCCTGATCGTAGAGCCTTTTCGCTTTCGGGAATTGCCGAATCGCGGCGTACGTAAAAGCCACTTCCGTTAATAACGCTGTATTCCGTGGATTGAGGGCGAGACCTCGTTCCCAATAGGCAATACTTTCATCCCAATGTCCCTCGCTTCGCGCAATCGCTGCAAGGGCGTATAAGACCTCGCTGTTACCCGGTAATTTTTTGCTGACCCGTTCGAAGGTCGCTTTCGCCAACCCGTTATCGTGCAGCACCCAGTATTGATAATAACCCGTGAAGAGCAGGGTCTCAGGTGTGTTCGGTTGCAGTTTTTGCGCATTTTCTAAAGCTTTTCTTGCCGCGTCGCGACGAGCGGCAGTTGTGTCGCGGCGATTGGAATAAAGAAGCGCGTGCACACCAGAAAGTCGCGCCCAGGCCAGCGCAAAATTCGGATCAAGCTGCACAGCCAGGTCGTAAAAATCGATGGCTTTGAACAGGGCATCGCTGGAGTAATTGCTGCGCGCTTCAAAAGCCAATCCGCGTAGATAGGCGTCGTAAGCTTGCGGATTGTTTGTGGGTTTGGCAGCCAACGCTTGCACTTCGCGGCCGGTCAGCTTCGCCTGCAACGACTCCGCTATTCCTTTAGCGATGTCGCTCTCGACGCTGAAGATGTCACTCAACTTTCGATCGTATGTCTCGGCCCAGAGTTGCGACCCGGTTTGCACGTTAATCAAGTGAACATTGACCCTCACCTGATTGCCTGCCTTCTGCACGGTACCCTCAAGGATGTTCGGTACGCCAAGCTGCTTTGCGATTTCAGCGAGATTGCCCGATTCGCTTTGATAGCCCTGGGTTGAAGTACGCGAAATCACTTTCAAATCACCGATCTTGGCAAGACGTGTCAGGACTTCTTCCTGGATGCCATCGGCGAAATAAGCATTGTCCGGATCGCTGCTTAAGTTTTGAAAAGGGAGGACCGCGATCGATTTGTCGATCTTATCTCGGACGACTCGTGGCAATAGAAAAAACCCAGCGGAAGCAGGGATGATGATAGCCAAGCCAACGAGCAAAATGAGATTTCGTCGCCGATGCATTCCTCGCGTTGGCGTGCCCTGAATCCCTTGCGGCGTGATATCGTATGCCCAGGCGAGTATAACCGCGATCGGAAAACCGATTAATAAAAGCACAATTACGAGTCGCAAACTCCAATTCGGCAATTCCCATGCTGGAAACGCCGCGGAAGCCATTTGGATCAAAAATCCTGCGGCGACAACGTAAGCGGCGGCGACGCGATAGACCTTTCGTCGCTGCAACTCCTCGAAGAAGCCGCTCATGATATAAGTGTATTCACTCTAATCACAATCTCTTGCCGCGTCCGAGAGGCAAATACCTGCCCGAAAGCGATGTGCTCTTTCAATGAGCACACAAACAATGACATCACAAAAGACGGGTCGACTTTCGGAACATCAAGAATGGCGGTGGTTGTAATGAGCCGCAGGAACGCGAGATTCAGACCGCCTCGCAATCGCGGTGGCGATAATCATGAGCTTCCACGTATTTGACCTCGCAGGATTCATTGGCGTCATGTTGATCATAGTTGCGTATCTCCTCCTCCAACTGGAGAAACTTCCAAGCTCGTCGCTGAGGTATTCATTGCTGAACGCAGCCGGAGCACTGCTGATAATGGTTTCGCTCATCTTCGCCTTCAATTTGTCAGCGTTCATCGTGGAGGCGTTTTGGTTTTTGATCAGCTTAGTAGGGCTATGGAGATCGCTTGGTGCCAGAAAGGATGCGAAACCTGACTAGCATGGCCACAAGAAGTCCAAAGGGAAGGGATGCGCCTCGGGAGACGTCAGGGTAGTCGCCGCTTTGATGTAGGATCGCCCGGATCGTATTCCCACAAACGCGAGGGATCGCCGAAAACTGCGCCGATCGCGCGGTCGGGCCAGACCTCAAGATACGTCAGCAGCAGTGCCATTAGCGGTACAAGGATGAAGTAGAGTCCGTGTGCAGCCATGATGAACATCGCGATGGCACGCAGAATCAGAAGGTAGAGATCCCAACGCACCCGCTGTTTCAGTTCTTTGTCTGGCATCGTGTCGTAGCCCATGCGGAACGCCTTCCAGAAATGACTGGCTGCAAGAGAGCCGAAAGTGAACCAGAGCACCGGAGACTCTGCGAGCTGGCGCCACAATTCGTTGCCGAGGAGAAGATCGTGAAGCGGAATTAGCACGATCCAGTACGGCAGACCGACAATGCCCACGAGCAAAAGCCATACAAACACGCCGCGTACAATGTTGCCGGCCAACGTCGCGTGGTCTGCCTTGGTTTGCGTCTCCCGCAACGCGCGCGGAACTAATGCGGCGACGATCGCGGCAACCGCAGTTAACCCGTCGAACCAATAATTGAAAACGCAGACCGCAGCGGACCAACCGAAAGCATAGATGCCGACGACAGGAATCGTGTTGCGCGCGAGCACAACCCACGCGTCCGGTCGCGACGCAAACTCGCGCAGATGCTGTGAGAGCGGCGGCGGTCGGATTTGTCGGGTTGCTGCTGAACGGGTTGTCTCCGTAGGCTTTGGCATTGCGAAATTAAAGGCAGGTCGATGACTCCGAATCAATCCGCTTCGAAATTGAGCAGCAAAATCTTTGGCGTTACCGCGAAACAAGAAATAACGCGAAGCCGACAGCAACCACATCTTCGCAGACGGCGATCACTACGTCCTTAATGTGCAAATCCAGACGTCGCCTGATACGGTAGCCGAGAAAAGCGCCGATAACGCCGCCTATTCCACCGAGCAACATTCCCGCGAGCAATGATTTCGCCCCGGCTGCGCAGAGACACGCGCCGCACAGGCCACCTGTTATTATGCGCGCCATCAATGGTGCAGGTGCAGTCCGTTTTGGGGTCATCGGCAGTTTGTCTGCGATTAACTCACCGATCGCGAGCAGGGAAAATACAGCGACCACCGTCGTTGATTCCATGAACGCGAGCGGTGAGCCGCGCAGATTCAACCAACTTAGGTGCGCGCCCCATGCCACAACAGCCGGCGCGGTCAACGAACGCAACCCGGCTACAATTCCGATTCCAAGAGCGAGAAGAAAGACGTAGTTCAATTGAATGTTTTCTAGTCTTGCTTCCGCCTGAAACAAGCTCTGTGTAACGGCACCAGAATGACCATCGAGAAATAGATCCAGCCGCTCCACTCGATTTGCACTCTCGGTAAGCATAGCGCGAGCAACAACGAAACAATTCCGACGCCGACGGGGATACTCCATCCGGTTACCTCGTGAAACGTCATTGTTCGTTCGCGTGCGTCCAATCGTAACGGCTCACGCAATTGCCATGCACGCCAATTCAACAGGACCATCTCCAGTGCGATGGCGCTGAAGCCCAACGCGAAGACTGCAAAGAGAGCGCGGACTTGCGATTCGGAATGCGCGCCAAGAACGTGACCAACTCGGCCGCCGCTAAGTGAGTACCACATGGAACTGAAAAGCGCTTTGAGTGGATAGATGTAGATCAACATCGTGACAATCATCGCCCAGCTAATGAAGATCGATACTCCGTCTTCCAGGCCGTAACGCCGGCTCCACAACCAATGACCGCGCCAAAAGATCCCCAGCACAATGATGCTCGTCACAAACGCGGGCACATTCTTAAAAGCGGTTAGGAGCGTTTCGATATCGTCCGGGATTTGCTGCGTGGCGATCACGAGCATGGTGATTGCAAACGCAAATGCTGCATCGATGAAAGTTTCCAGCCGTGTCATCGCAATGCCCCGCAATCGGAATCCGTTGAGCAGCGGAAGTGCATCCAGATCAGACGGCAAACCGGAAGCGATTTCCTGTGCGCGCTCGTTCATCTCGCTGGTGATATTACCGCAATGAAAAGCGGAGTCTGTAGAGTTATTTCGGCATCACGGCTTAGCTCGCGCTGTAGTGATGCAGGCAAGCTGTCGGGTTCCCCTAGAGTCTCAGCAAGCGCGTTCAATTCTCGACAATCTTATTGACTCGGTCACAATAGGGCGGTGATGACTCGCCGTGGCATTCAACGAATGCTGTCGTGTTTTGTGCCAAGCGCACTGCTGTTCTTGTCGTCGATGGTGCTGTCTTCGGCCGCGACTTTAGATGATCTGAAGCAATTGGAGATCACTTGCTACGTTCCGTCATATCTGCCACAGGGGCTCCGGTTACAAAATGTCGAGGTCACGTACGACGAGATCCAAGAGAATGAGGATCAGAACCACCCGTTGCCACTTTACGCAATCCAATATGGAAATGGTTGGAACGCGACATTCACCATCGAGTCAGCGCGGGAAGGCATTGGCGACCGAAACATCATGGACGACGAGGAGAACGCGGAAGAAACTGAAATCAAGTCGCCTTTCGGGCCGATGTATCTGATTTACCGGCCGAAAGGAAAAGATGGCCGCAAAGACGAGATCATTGCGAACTGGGTAAACGACCCAAACATGAACGCGGAAAAAGGCAAAGGCCCGGACTCGCATCCGGTCCTCGGCCGGTTTCATGGATTTTCCGCAACCGGAATTACGGTTGCAGAGTTCACAAAGATCATTCAGTCACTTCACCCGATCGGAGGCAATAAGGCTCCCACATCCGCCTCGCCCCGCGCTAATGCACCTGCAGCCGAAGCGGCCGCGCTGAAGATTCACCCGAAAGTTTTTAACATGATCGATTGCTGGATCTCGGATTCGGAGAGTCCGGTCGTTACGGAAATCAATCTCAATGCGGTCGAGAAGAATGGAAACCAGTTCAATGAAGACGGGCTAAAGCAAGACGGCGACTGGCTGATTTATTCGTCGCCGGATACCGGCGGATTCATGCGCTACCGCGTGCTCGAGTCAAAGGGTAACCATTACAAAATCGAGTATCAGGGAAACGGCGGCGGCACGCTTACCACAGCGTCCACGGTCGAGTTCGACATTGACAAACGGAACATTCGCCGCAACGGCAGCCCGATGACGATTCGCGTGCTTCGGGTGTCGTCCTACACTCAGAAATAGGACGTCGTCAGCCCCACAACTCGCGCGCCGGCATTCCGATTCTTCCGTTTCGATATGGCAGTCCATGATCGCGATCGCGGGCAAGGAGTAGGGGACCATCGAGATCAACCCAGTCGGCGTTGCTAGCCAGCAGGCGAGCGGGAGCGATCGATAGCGAGGTGCAGACCATGCAGCCGATTAGTATTTTAAAATTATTTTCGCGAGCGCGCTGATACAGTTGAAGCGCTTCGGTTAAGCCGCCGGTTTTATCCAGCTTAATGTTGATTACTTCATAGCGATTCTTGAGACGCGGAAGATCGGTAGTCGTGTGGCAACTTTCGTCGGCGCAGACCGGGATCGGATGGTCGAGCGCTTCCAGCACGTCGTCAGCGTCGGCAGGAAACGGTTGTTCAATCAGCTCGATTCCAAATTCTTTCAACGCCGAGATCGTGTTTCGATAATGACGAGGTGACCACGATTCATTGGCGTCGATAAGCAGACGCGCGTTTGGAGCCGCAGCGCGAACAGCTTCGACACGCGCAAGATCGCCATCATCACCACAAAGTTTCAACTTGAGAATTGGCAAGTCGACAGCAGCCGCGGCTGCCTCGGCCATGATCGCCGGCGTATCAAGACTGATTGTGAAAGACGTCTCGACTCGATCGGCAATCGGGATGTTCGCCAGTTCCCATGTGCGTTTGCGAGAGCGTTTCGCTTCCAAGTCCCACAACGCGCAATCCACCGCGTTCCGCGCTGCGCCGGCCGGGAGCAGTTGCTGCAGTTTATCTTGATCCAAATCACTGACGCTCGCCATGGAGTTGATCTGCGCCAAAACGGAGTCGGCGCTTTGATTGTAGCGCGCGATCGGCACGCCTTCGCCGCATCCAGTGTATTGTTCATCACT
>DATFXP010000117.1:0-36124 GCA_035315785.1 Candidatus Udaeobacter sp.
CATTCCTGCGCGACTTGTTTTGCGTGGGTTATTGCCTGTTCACTCGTCAACGGGTGTTCGACTATCAATTTTACCTGAGGCATAACCGGATAGGGGTTCAATATCTTATACGGAAACGAAGCAACGAGGTTTCGCGGCAAGGAGCAGAATTCACCACTTTTTGAACTCGACCGCGTCCGCGTGCGTTTCGATCAGGTTGCCCGCCTTAGCATCAATGCGAATTGCTGCACCATGTGAACGGCTGTAAAACTTCGCGTAAGCGATTGCGTTCTGATTGCATTCGGTTCGCCGTACCACAGCCGACCAAATGGCAGCGCATCGGAAATTAAATCGAAGCCACGTTTGTCTTTGTGCGGGCGGACTTCGTAAAGGTGTGTTTTAGACGTGTTAGCCAGATTGCTCCTTGCGGACGATCATAATCAGCTGCTCTGCAATCGCGCCGTGAAGCCGTAGGCGAACATCTTTGGACGTAGGCGAATTCGTTATGACTTTTGTTGTCAAAGTAGGCTGAATTTCCTCGCAATTCCACTTAGGCCGTTCATAATCAACGGTGAGAGAGGGATTCGAACCCTCGGTAGCCTTTTGGGTTACGGCGCTTTAGCAAAGCATCGTTTTACCTAGAGAACGGATCGTCGTTGCTAGTTTTTTGCTACTATTCCTGCACGCTTTACGGCTCACGGCGCTTTGTGATTGAATGCCGCGATGAACAAGAAACAAAGAGTGCTGACAGTAATCATGCTCGTCGCCGTCATTTGCTTGCTTGCGCTCCTCATTAGGAACGAGGTTGCGATACCCCTCGCAACATCACACCACGACCGAGTGGGGCCGGCAGAGGGGACGGTAGAGGTGATGGACTGGGGATTGACGAGGGCTGCCACGTTTTTGCTCATGCCCGGCCTGATCTACCCTGGCTTGTTCTTCCTGCTGGCCGACAAAAGGGAAAAGCGATGACGATCTTCTAATGGCGAGCCGAACGCAATCAGCAACGCCGTCGATTACCCGAAATTCTACAGCCGTTCACACGATGCCGTGATTCGCGTTTACGATGATGCTGGCAACATGACGCACGCTACTTAGTTTGCGCGCCCTTATATGCGTGCCATTTGTCTTCAGCGGCTTCCCACTGCTCGATTTTGCCGGACCGGCGATAAACGCGATAACGAGCAAAAGCAGGACTCACCTCGGGATCGCCCCCGCATTTGGCGTTGTGGATCTCACGAAGAACGAATTGAAAATAAGCTTTCGTCGTCTCTTCAATGTCGTATGAGATACAACCTAACGAGATTCTCTTTTCATAAACTTTGTCGCGTTTAAGGCTGCGTTCGAGCAACGCGACCGCGCCGTCTTCATCCAGCGGACGGGAAGGCGCAGCCTCGGCAACGACTGCCAAAGCCAAGACTACCACGATAACAGCTGTAATAAGGTGGAACTCAATCTTCATAACTCAAAAAAGCCGGTTTGATCGCGCGATATTCAACAATTGCCATCTGAGGAAGCAGTCTACACGATCGGCATCGTTTTGCCTAGAGAACGGCTCGTCGTTGCTATTTCTTTGCTACTATTCCTGCACGCTTTACGGCCCACGGCGCAGTGTGATTGCAAAGCCGGAAAATGCACAGCAGCGGGTGCGAAATGCTCAGGTC
This sequence comes from Candidatus Udaeobacter sp., assembly GCA_035315785.1. GTDB lineage: Bacteria > Verrucomicrobiota > Verrucomicrobiia > Chthoniobacterales > UBA10450 > Udaeobacter. The sequence continues at coordinate 1,644 of DATFXP010000117.1, forward strand.
GATTGTGTAAGTTGCTCAGTATCAAGGGTCGGCGAATTCTGCTGTGCATCAGGGGTGCCAGCATCAGCTGAGCACGCGATTCTCGTAAACCGTTCAGGCTCAACGGTCGAAGCCTTCGGCGATGCACAGCATGAACGGCCATTGCTCCACAGCCCTCTTGCAGTTTTACTTAGCGTCAACGCCGCCAGCTGTGGAGCAGTGCAGCGACGATACTATCTAGATTTCGACGACAGTCGGAATGACCCGCCGCCATCGGAGTGGCTGGGAAGGACCCGCTCACAACGCGGGTCAATCCGAACTCAGCTTCTTACGGGACCACGCTTAGCAACTAGTATACGGTGAAGGTGGCAGTGCGCGCCACTCCACCTTGGACTGCCACGCTGAGAACATAGTTACCTGCGGGCAGGGGGTTTGTGACCACCCAGAAATGCATGCCCGCGCTCCCGGCGGCAATGGGCGGTAAGCCTATTGGGGCCGTGGGCCCCGCCAAGGCTGGACGCACGCTCGCCACCAAATTGACGCCTCCACCCGGCGCCGGTCCAGTCAATACGACATCCACCTCCAGAACGCCGCCTTGGATGTACGTGGCCGCGACCGATTGCACTTGGACGAGTGGTGGGCCTGGTGGTGGAGGTGGTGTCTGTCCCGCCTCAGAGTGCTCCCATGTATCACCCATGACGCCCGCCTGTAGCGACGGGTCCTCGGCGCGTCCGAAGACGGACGACCCGCCGACGAGCACGATGCGGCCGGTGTCACTCCGAAACGCCATCCCATGACCCCACCGGGGCGCCGGTCCAATGTCTTGGACCTTTGTCCAAACTCTACCATCCCAGCGCCACGAATCGCCATAGACGATGCGGTTAGCCGGAGGAAGATTCGGATCGATCGAGTTAACACCGCCGAACAGAACGATGGTCGTGGCGGCAACCATGGCGGATCCGGCGCGCGGGTCTGGCCCGGTATCAGCGGCCTGCGTCCAATCCGTCTCGTTCCACAGCCATGTGTCGTCGAGCCCCTCGTTATTCGCACCCGCACCACCGAACAGGACCACCCGGGAGGCCGTCGGGTCGAAGGCCATCGCGTGTGCGCGGCGCGCAGACGGGCCGACATCCTGCACTTGAGTCCATTCGGTGCCGTCCCACTCCCATGTATCGCCCACCACTGGATTAGTCCCCGTACGTCCGCCGAAGAGCACCACGCGATTGCGTGCGCTGTCGTAGGCCAGCGAATGACCGCTGCGAGCTGCGGGACCTGTGTCAGCGACCTGCGTCCATTCCGTGCCATCCCAGATCCAAGTGTCGGCAAAGAGATTCGAGCCCGACGCGCCACCGAACAAGACGACCAATTTGTCGGACGAGCCGGACGCGTCAGTATCCGGGCCTACCGCCAAGCTCACTCGCCAAGTCCCGCCTAGCCAAGGGTCCAGTGTCGGCTAGTTGCGTCCAGAGGCTGCCGTCCCAACTCCATGTGTCGGCGAGAGGCCGTCCGCCGGGATCACCACCGAATAAGAGGACCCGATTGCGCTCGGCGTCATACGTCACTCCGTGGCTAACTCGACTGCTCGCACCGATGTCCTGTTTCTGAGTCCAGAGAAACGATGGCATAACTTCTAGCGCGTGATGTTACCAAGGCCGACGTGCCCAGACGAGAAAAAAGTGAACTTACGGCTCGGCTGAAAAACTTTGCGTAATCGACCGCATTGCTGGCTGCGTTCGGCTCGTGCAAGCGACACGGACATCGCCGCCATAGTGGCGATAATCGTGTTCCGGAAGTTCACGCGGCGGATTCTGCCTCTTTTGCACTCCACACCGCATGGAAAAATGATATGAACGGGGGCCGGAATGAAGTATTTGCTATTTTTACAACAAGAATGTGCATTTATGCGTTACCATGCGTATGTACGGATTTCCGCGTTTTCTCCTATGAAAAATGCGGTGAGGGAGGGATTCGAACCCTCGGTAGCCTTTTGGGCTACGGCGCTTTAGCAAAGCGCTGCTTTCAACCACTCAGCCACCTCACCAATGCAGAGCGGGAATATCGCGGAGAATTGCGGATTGCCAACACCGACATCCGTCGCGTGCTCGCGATTTCATCGGAGTTGCCTATTGCGAGTCCGTCCATTGTACATTGTAGCGGCGGTCTGCGACCGCCGAGCCAATGATGCGACGATCGGAGATCGCCGCTACAGTTGGTGAAAGATGATCAGCGAAGAAGAAGCGCGCAGCCGGATCTTGGAGAAGATTGGTCCGTTAGATGAACGAGCAGTTCCGCTCGCGAGCGCGATCGATTGTTTTGCAGCTCGGGATTATTTCGCCCGCCTGCCGCTTCCTGCGTTCGATAATTCGGCAATGGATGGCTACGCAGTCATAGCGAGCTCGTGCAAGAAAGGCGAACGGCTGCGCGTGATTGGAGACCAACCTGCCGGTCCCGATCGGAAGCTGCGGCTCGGCGATGGCGAAGCCGTCCGAATTTTTACCGGCGCGCCCCTTCCGCAAGGGACAGACGCGATCGTGATGCAGGAGGATGTGACGCGCGATGGCAGTGACATCACCGTGAACGTCGATGTCGAAGCTGGCGAGTTCGTACGCCGCCGCGGTTGCGATTTGGCGAAAGGACAAATGACTCTAGCCAGAGGCGAACAAATCCGCGCAGCGACCATTGCTTTACTCGCGTCGCAGGGTTTTGCAGATGTGATCGTTGGTGGCAAAGCAACTGCGGCAGTGATTTCCACCGGCGACGAGCTGGTGACACCGGGCGAAGAACTTAAACCTGGTCAAATTTACGATAGCAATTCCGTATTGCTCAACGCACTCCTGAGGCGATGCGGTGTCGGTGCAACAGCAGTGGAACATTGCAGCGATGATCGCAAGTCGTTAGACGATGCTATCAAACGCGGAATTAAAAATCACGTCCTCATCATCAGCGGCGGAGTTTCGGTCGGAGAACATGATTTAGTGAAGGAAGCCTTGCGCGAGCTCGGAGCAAAGATCGAAATCTGGCGCGTGGCAGTTAAACCAGGAAAGCCATTTTTATTCGGCAATATCAGCGAGTGTTTCGTGTTTGGGCTGCCCGGAAATCCCGCCTCGGCGTTCGTGACGTTTTTGCACTTCGTCCGGCCGGCGATTTTGAGAATGATGGGCGCAACGAACCTCGATTTGCCGCGGGTTCCAGCGAAATTGGCAATTGGCCTAACGAACGACGGCGATCGACCGCATTATTTCCGTGGCAGACTCGAACAGGGAAAATTCACGCCCGTCGGGCGCCAGGAATCACACGCGCTTTTTGGTTTGAGCCAGGCAAACGCGTTGCTGCGAGTCGCGGTCGATCAGTCGTTGAAAGCAGATGAAATTGTTCATGTTCAAATCTGGGATTGAGTGAGGAAGTTCATTCGCAATCGTGGTAGGGACGCTGCGCTTCAGCGACCAGACAGCGCAGTGCGCTCTCCCTCCCCAAGTAGGCAGGTTTGACAGGGCACGCGCACGTTTCTAGTTTTATCGGCTTGAACACGGGATCGGTGGCCGCGTTTGCACGAACTCCGACGGATCAAACTCGCGCGGAAGCCGAGCGGCTTTCCCTCATTATTTTGGAAATGCAGCGCTGTTTTCTGCTGCATCTCTCCAAGGAACTCGCGCCGGGCAACGTTTCGTTCCCGCAATTTTTTCTCCTTGCATATCTCGACCGCAAAGAGGTGCTGAGCATGTCGGAGATCGCGAAGAAAATGGGGCATACCACGGCTGCAGCCAGCGGTCTCGTGGCGCGTCTCGAGAATCTTCGCTACCTGATGCGTTCGGCAGCGCGCGATGACCGCCGCAAGGTGATGGTCTGCATCACGCCGAAGGGCTCAGCCCTGGTCCGTCGAATTCGTGAGGAAATGGTTGGCAACGTGATGAAAATATTGAACCACCTCACACCCGACGAGCAAACGGCGTGGCTGCACATTTACAGCAAAATTTACGACTATTGTCAGTCGAAATGATTTTGCTTTGGCTGGCGGGGATGCTATGAGACTGCGTTGAATCCACCAGCCGGCGTTTCTGCGTCTAAGTGCTAACGTTGTATGAGACGATTTTTTCTTTGCCTCGCGATTGTTGCAACGTTCGGCATTCCTGGTCGGCCGAGCTCTGCCGGCACAGCAGGCAGATCGGCCAGCGAAACAAGGTCCGCCAGCGGAGCCAGATCAGCTGGAAAAATTCCCACCTTTACTCTGGATCAGGCGATCCTCACCGCGTTGCAACAAAATCCCACTCTTCTGAACGCGGAACAGGAGATCAAACGCACCAGAGGCGTGATTATTCAGGTCCGTGCGCAGGCTCTGCCACAGATCAATGCGAACGCGAATTTCCAATGGACCGATCCGAACCTGGTCGGCGCGCGCGTCTTTGGAAATACCTCTACCACGACGGGAACCACGCCCTCCGCGGCCGCCGCATCTCTGATGGAAGGAGTGCCGTCGTCGCAGGTCGGGGATGTTCGTACACCTCTGGCTGCCGCAACGCCATCACCTGTCAGAAATGTTGAACAGAGCGATATCTCCTACGCGATCAGTGTTACCGGGACGCAGCTCATTTTTAACGGCACAACTTTCAATCAGATCAGGGGCACGTTTTTTCAGCGCGATAGCGCCTACTTCGCTTTCCGAAACGTTTTGGATTCGTTGATTGCGACGGTGAAAACACAGTTCTACCAGATCATCGTGAATCGTGAGCTCGTTGCCGTGAACGAGGAAAATGCGCGTCTTCTAAAAGCGCAATGGAACGACCAGCAGAATCGTTTTGAAGCTGGAACGGTTCCGCGGTTTAACGTGTTACAAGCGGAGGTGCAGTATTACAATCAACTTCCACAAGTCATTACCGCTCAGAACAACTTGCGCATAGCGAAATTACAATTGGCTAAGACCCTTGGTATCTACTTCCAACCGCGACAGGGTGAAAACCCGCCGCTCGAAGTTATCGGCCAAATGCCATACAACCCCCGCACCATCAAGCTCGCGGATGCGATAGAAATGGGGAAGCAGCGGCGACCGTTCCTGAAGGAAGCGCGGGCAAACGTATTGAACCAGCTCCAACAGGTGCGTGCGGCAGCAGGCCAATATCTTCCCAATATTTCAACGACCGGCGGTGGCGAGTGGGTCAGCTCCCCGATCAACTCGAGCTGGCATGATATTTCAAAAGGTTGGACCGCATTGGTGCAGGGCAGCTTGCCAATCTGGGATAGTGGCGCGATCGCCGGTCAGGTTATTCAGCAACGCGCACTCCTTTCCGAAGCAAAGATTACTTACGACGATGATGTTCGACAGGTCGAACTCGAGATCCAACAGGCTTATTCAAATTTGCAGCAAAACGAAGAGTTGGTTACAAGCCAGGAGAAAAATGTCGAACTGGCTGAGGAAGCATTGCGTCTCGCCAAAGCGCGCCTCGACGCGGGCGCGGGAGTTCAGTTGGATGTGCTGAACGCGACGGTGCAATTGCTCACGGCGCAGTCGACGCGTTTGCAGGCGCTCTTTGGATACAACTCTTCATTGGCAGAATTCGATCGCGCGACCGGCGCACAGAGCACTTACACGGAGATGTTCGCCAACCTCCGGCCGCGCGCCACGACGACGAAGACCTACTATACTGGCAGCGACGTCGATGCCATGGGTCATCCCAAGGAAACCGGCGAAGAACGCGTTACGACTACGACGCGGAGAACAAGCTCGAAGTAAACGACGTCGTAATCTCCGTAACGCACTTGAATGGAGCCGGCGCGCCCTCGCGCCGCTCTGGTAGCAGCTCTGCTTCGACGCGGCGACGGCGCCACGGCTCCCTTGAACGCGCCAGGCAGATTTGACATTTGGGGCCACAGATTTGGAATTTTTAATAATGCGATTGCCGTTCGAACAATTTCCTGCGCTAAGCGCGATCGAAACCTGTCGTCACGTTTTCGCGCAAAGAATTCCCGGCATCGACGTCTCACACGATAAAGCCAAAGTGCTAGAGCGACTCAATGCCGCGCACCAGGAAATCCGCAATACAGCGGGCTTAGGCCACTGGCCATTATTTACCGCCCAACAGATCCACGGAAATAAGATTGCAGTCATCAATAGCTGTAGCCGCAGCCCTATGGGCCGCGAATTCCCGGCGGGCGATGGCATCATCACGAATCAACGCGGCGTCGCACTCGGCATTTACGTCGCCGACTGTTGTGCCGTTTACATTGTAGATCCAAAAACACCTGCGATCGGGCTGGTACATTCCGGACGCAAAGGAACCGAGCTAGGCGTCGTCACCAACGGGATTACACAAATGATTGATCGCTTCGGCTCGGATCCTGCAGAGATGATCGTGCAACTGAGTCCATGCATTCGCCCACCCCACTACGAAGTCGATTTCGCTTCTGAGATCATCCGGCAATGCCGCGCGCTCGGTGTTCAACACATCTACGATTCCGGCACGTGCACTGCCTGTGACCTGGGTCGCTACTACTCCTACCGCTCCGAGAAAGGAAAAACCGGCCGCATGCTGGCCGTGCTTGCGCTGAGGTAATCACGCCGCGGACAAACGCTATGCACCGTCCTCAGTAGGCAAAAATCTTCGCGCAGAGTCGTCGCTTCTTTATCCTCCCGTTTTAATGGTGCGGAAATACGTAAAGAGTTTCGTGAAGGTCAGCGGCGCGCTTCTCATTGTCGGTATTGTCCTCATCGGTCTTGCGATTGCATTTATACGATTGCCGTTCCATTTGCCATCCGACGCTCGCGCCAAACGCCTCTTCACCGACCGAAAAAGCGATTTGGAGAACCTCGTTCAGACATGGACCGCAACTATGACATCGAGTTCGTGAACGCTTACGGCATTTTACATGGAGAGACCGTCCGAGATTCTGCACACATTACTTGCGCGGAGCTCCTGAAAAAGATGGGGGCGAAGCATCTCAGGCACACACAGCGCGGGGTTGTGGAGATATATTTTTGGGGTAGCGGTTGCGCGATTTGTCACGATTCTTTCAAGGGTTTCGCTTACATAAGAGAACCGACGTTTGATATGCCAGCCGACTCAAACGTCTGGACTTCGCTCGAGGACCGCGCTCTGCCACGCGGCAAATACGCGTCTGTCGAGGATAGGACATACCTGCTCCAATCGCGGATCATTGGTACCTGGTCAGGCGGTAAGATGGCTGACACCGTGCGCACTTTGAGTGCCCGGTTGGGTCGTTAGTCCCTAAAATTTTTGAAATTTGTTGCGACACCGAAGTCGCGACTACGCAGGAACTGAATGACGGTTTGCAATTCGTCTTTCTTTTTTCCCGTGACGCGAATTTGCCGGTCCTGTAGCTGGCTTTGCACCTTGAACCCATGTGATTTGATCGCCTGAATAATTTCCTTCGCCTTGTTACCTTCGAGGCCTTGCGTGATCTTTAATTCCTGGCGCGCATGGCCGATCGATGAGATCGCTGGTTCTTCCTGCTCGACATTCCGCAGATCCACGCCACGCCTGGAGAGTTTGCCGATGACGATTTCTCGCAGCGCTTTCAAATGCGCGCCATCATCGGCGGTCAAAATAACTTTGTCCGGTTCAGGAATGATTTCAGTTTTCGCGTCTTTCAAATCGAACCGGGTAGCAAGCTCTTTGCGGGCCTGATTAATCGCGTTATCGATCTCTTGCTTGTCCACTTCCGAGACGATGTCGAACGAAGGCATGGCATTAATTTCTGATTTCAGGTTTCAAATTTCAAATTTGTTGAGAGAGAAATCGCTCTCACGGATTGGCCTCCGCGATTTTGACATCTCCTTGCTCGACTCGAACGTTGATTGTGGCCGGGCCTCCACCGTTGACTACCTGGTCAACGGTCATCCCTCGTGCAGAAGAATTGGCAGGCAATGGGAGATTATTGAAATCATTAGCGATCTTTCCATGCACAGCGTGCGCAAGGAGGTGGAAGGCTGCTTCAGTAGGCAGAAAGACCCACGCGTTTCCCTGCGCGACGTTTACCTGCGCCGAGAATTTTTCCTGCTGCCACCAATCGTAGGTTAGCGTGAGCGTGCCCCGGTTCATTGCAAGGTTCAGGTTGGTGAAACAGTTCCGTGCGAAAATCCAACCGTCGCCCAACCGCGCGTGTGCTTCTCGTCCGTGCATACTGTCGAGGAGAACCTCGCCAGCATTCAAATCCAGTGCGGAAATGCTGGCTGTCGCAGGGACAACAATGGTGAAATCAACTGTGCCCGAGTAATCCCGGAGGGTCCACTTTGGCCGGGCAGGAACCTTCGCGGTGACTGAAACGGCGCCCGGTTGCGTCGTGACATCAATCGCAATCTGGTTTAACCGCTCATGGCTGTATGCCCTTTTCAGCGATCGCACCCGCACCTCGTTAGCATCTGAGCCATAAACGAGGATCGCGCCGTCCTGGTTGTGGATGCTTATCTTTGCGTCGGCTTCAACCGTGTAAACTTTTTCTGAAACCTCTTCGAGCACGCGGTGATCCGCGCTGCGGCAGCCGTTGACCAAGACCAACAGCGCAGCAACCGTCGGGCAAAGCTGCTGGCACTTTGCAGGGGTTAATCGCACGTCGGAATTCTATCAGGATGGCGAAACACCAGCGAATCACACCCAAAGAGTGCGATCGAATGTCCGATATTGGATGGCTTCGCTGACGTGCTCCGGCACGATCTCCCCTTTTCCGTCGAGATCGGCGATGGTGCGCGAGACTTTCAGGATCCGATCGTACGCGCGAGCGCTTAGGTTCAATTCGCTCATGGCCACGCGAATCAATTCCTGCGAATCCTGGCTCAGCTTGCAGTGCTGTTTCAACTGGCGCGTCGCCATACGGGCGTTGCAATTGACTTTGGCCTCGTGTCGAAACCGGTCCTGCTGGCATTCCCGCGCTCGAATAATGCGCTCGCGAATGGCAGCAGAGCTTTCCTCAGCGCGTTCGCTGGCGACGTCGCGGTATTCCACAGCGGGCACTTCAATGTGCAAATCGATGCGATCGAGAAGCGGCCCGGAAATGCGTTGACGATAGCGCTGCACCTGGACGGGGCCGCAGCGGCATTCGCGCTTCAGATCGCCGAAGTAACCGCATGGGCAGGGATTCATTGCGGCCACGAGCATGAACTCGGAGGGAAACGTGACGCTCCCGGCCGCGCGCGACACAGTAACTTTCCCATCCTCAAGTGGTTGGCGCATCACTTCCAACGCGGATCGTTTGAACTCCGGCAGCTCATCCAGAAAAAGGACGCCATTATGCGCGAGGCTTACTTCGCCCGGATTTGGAAACGCGCCACCGCCGAGCAGACCAATGTCGCTGATGGTGTGATGCGGCGGACGAAAGGGTCGCGTCGCAACAAAGGATTGTTCCGTGTCGAGCAGCCCAGCAATGCTGTGGATCTTGGTAGTCTCGATCGCTTCATCGAGCGTGAGCGGCGGAATAATTGTCGGGATGCGCTTTGCCAGCATTGATTTGCCCGAGCCTGGCGGCCCGATCATGAGGAGGTTGTGACCGCCGGCGACACCCACTTCGATCGCCCGCTTGACGTGGCCCTGGCCCTTCACGTCGCTGAAATCGACGTCGTAATCTTGGTGCGCGGCGAAAAATCTGCTCAGATCGGCGCGTGTTGGCAGAAGTGCAATTTCGCCGCGCAAAAAGGCAAAGGTCTGCCGTAAGTTCTGCACGCCGTATACGTCGATCCTGTCGACCATTGCAGCTTCGAGCGCATTTGCTTCGGGTACGAACAAGGCGCGTTTGCCGCGGCGTCGCGCTTCGAGGGCAACCGGGAGCACGCCTTTTACTGGACGGACAGAACCGTCGAGCGCCAATTCGCCGACAAAACTAAAATTTTCGAACGGCGAACTATCGAGTTCCTCGGTCACCGCGATCATCCCAAGCGCAATCGGTAAATCGAAGCTCGGACCTTCTTTTTTAATGTCTGCGGGCGCGAGATTTATTGTGGTCCGCCCGCGCGGCCAATAGTACCCGCTATTCGAAATTGCCGTCGTGACCCGGTCGCGGCTCTCCTTCACCGCGGCGTCTGGAAGCCCGACGATGACAATAACTGGATCACCGCCGGCGCCGTTTACTTCGATTTCGACCTCGTAAGCGTCTACACCGTAAACTGCGGCGGAGTAAATTTTCGCCAGCATGCAGCGGCAGCGTTGCAGAAAATCGCTGCGCCGAAAAGCGCCAAATGTCTCTCCGAAGTTAAATGCAACGGATGCGTTTATGCGTTGTCAAATAATCAACGCATGCGTCGGATAACCTAGTATTTACGGGCCAGAAAAACCCCTATAAAAAAAATTGAACGGCAGACATCCGACCGCTGTCACAGATTCGAATATTTAACCTTGTTAAATACTTCTTGGGATGCTACAACGCGTGATCGATAAGGCATCGACGAATACAGTGTACGGGAAATTGTCGAACCTATCCCCCCAAATGATCAATGAAAAAGAGTTATATGGCTGCTGAAGATAGCGATACAGGAATAAAGATTTACCTGCGCGAGATCGGGCAAATCCCGCTGTTGACTCCGGAGCAGGAAATCGAGCTCGCGGCTAAGATCAAAAAGGGGGATCGCGAGGCGCGTGCGCTGATGATCCGGTCAAACTTGCGTTTGGTGGTCAAGATCGCACACGACTACGCAAACCTTGGTCTGCCGCTGCTGGATTTAATCTCCGAAGGCAACATCGGCCTAATGAAGGCGGTGGAACGGTTCGATCCAGCAAAGGGCGGAAAGCTAAGTACTTACGCCGCGTGGTGGATTAAACAGTCCATCAAGCGAGCACTGGCGAACCAGAGCAAAACCATCCGGTTGCCTGTGCATCTTGTGGACAAAATCTCAAAGATGCGTCGAGTGTCACTGCAGATGAGCGAAGAGCTCGGCCGCGAACCGACTGATGAAGAGCTCGGCGACGAGATCGGCATCGCCAGCGGGAAAGTTTCTCAGCTCAAAACGGTCTCGATCCGACCGGCTTCACTCGATGCGCCGATCAGCGACGACGACTCGACCGAGTTCGGGGAAATTGTTGGCGATGAGGACGCCCAGACGCCGTTTGAACTGTTGCGTGATAAAAACCTCCGCAACGAGGTCGGCGGGCTGTTGGATGTCCTCGATGAACGCGAAAAGAAGATCATCTTCCAGCGTTTTGGTCTGGACGGCGGAAAGCCTAAGACCCTCGAGGAAGTAGGTAAGAAATTTGGTGTCACCCGGGAGCGCATTCGGCAGTTGCAAAATATTGCACTTTCCAAACTGCGCCGTGCGCTCGCGAAGAAAGAGCGCCCGGTGGATGTAGAATTGCCGGTCGAAGCTTAAGCTCGAACGACAACGTCGCTTTTACGCGCGGACGGGAAACGTCCGCGCGTTTTGTTTGGCAGTGCGACCCCATTGTAGCGACGGCCGTGTGGGCTGGCACAGTAACGCGATTTACGGACCGGCCATAGGCCGGTGGCTACCGAATCAAAACTCGGCACGCTTGCGTGAGCATGCCGCGTCCCCGTCCGGCGTTTCTTATTTTAACTTGCCTTGGGTTTCTTTCGCGAGGTCCAAGTGTTCCTGAACCATTCTGGCGGTATCATCAGCAAACTTCTTCACGTCGGGATCGCTCCCGCTGCTTGCCTCCTCTTTAAATTCAGCCAAATCCTTCTCGTGGTCCTTCACCATCATGTCCATGTAGGCCTTGTCTGAAGTCCATTTGGCAGTGTGCTCTTTGTTCGGAAGTTGGACTCCTTTTTTCGAGGCGATCGATTTGAGCTCATCGTTGGCCTTGCCGTGGTCGGTGACCATTCGTTTGCCGAATGATTTTACATCCTCGCTTTGACCCTTCTGTTCAGCTACCTGTCCCATCACCACTTCCATCGTCCCGCCTTTCGCGGCCTTCTTCATGAAGGTTTTGTCTTTTTCACTTAATGACGAACCCCCGCCGGTGGCATTGGTGTCGGCGGCTCTGACCGCTGCAGTCAGGCTGATTGCCCCGATTACAAGGAGAATGGTACATAACTGCGAAACAACGCTGATTTTGGTTTTCATGACTTTATTTGGTTGAACTGCCGGGAACACCCCGGCCTCAACTACCAATCGAAAGCGGCTGGCTCGTTGGACGCGAGAGAATTACGCTTCATTTTTGGTGTGCCGGCCCTACAGCGCTAGGACCCTGGGATATTCCGGTTGTAGGAGCTTTCGACACGCTGGGCAACGTCACGGTAACCATAATCAACTTCGTAAATCTGCTTCATACAGCCGAGAGCTTTTTCTACATCACCCATTCGCTCGTAAACCAAGCCGAGATTGTACACGATCTCCTTCTTCATTTCGTCCATGGACGCGATTTCCTGTGAGGCTTCTTCCAGTTGCTTCATCGCCAGATCGAGCATGCCAAGCTCGCCATAGCAGCAACCAAGCACGTTCATCGCTTTCAACCGCGCGTGCGGATATTGTCGCGCGCGTTGCAGTTCCGGCACAGCCTCACGAAAACGCCCGGCATTGAAAAGGTTCGCACCGAGTTCAAACCGGAGCTGTAGATCCGTTGGATTTCGCTTCGCCCGCTCTTGCGCATCCACGATAAGGATTTCTGCGCGGCCGACTTTGGCAGCGCGCAGTTGCTGAGATTTCTCCGCGTAAACTTCGTCTCGTGAAGCGTGTGCAGAGAGAAATTCCTCGTGTGCAGCGATCTCGCGTTCCAGGCATTTGATTTTCAAGTCGGAAATCTTCCGAAGCAATCCTGTGTCCGCTCCCTTAGAGAGATCAGCAGCGTATTGATACCAGCGAATGGCTGACTCGAAGTCGTCCTTTTGCTCGCTCAACGCGCCGAGCCGGCGCGCAAAGTCCAGGTTTTCCGGTTCCGCCTGGTGACGCGCGTAAGTTTCCGCGATTTGTTGATCGAGCGCTTCACCAGTGAGCCGGATCCGGCTCTGTTGTTCCAGAAAAATTGCTTCGTCCTTGTCCTTGATCAGGTCGCGATAGCTTTCAGCCTGCGTCCAGCCACCTCGCTTCATCGAAGCACGCGCCGAAGCATCTTTACTGAGACGCAGCGACTGCGCATCGAGTGGGTTAATCTCAGTGAGTTGGTTGTAAATCTCCACTTCGTTTTCGTGATCATCAAGCTCGTGATACAAACGGCCCAGCTCATTCAGCACTTTCACGTCGCGCGGGTTCGCTTCGAGTAGGGTCCGCAGCGCGAAAACTGCAATCTCAGACCAACCCGCCGCAATCGCCGCTTCCTTCAAAAGGAGATTTGCCTGGCGATTGTAGGGTTCCCCTTCCAAAACTTCCTCCAGCATTTCAACCGCACGCTTCGGATCCTTTTTGATTTCTCGTTGCGCTTTCATCACGCCGATGGGCGCGGTCGAGATGTTGAAAAAACTTTTCTTAGCCGATTTGCTTTTAGTGACCTCCGCGCGACGCAGCAGTTGGCGGCCCGTGAGAAACTCGGGCTCCAGCTTCAGAATTTCCTGGATGAGCGAAATAGCGTAACCGAAATTGCGTAGCTCAATGGCACTGACCGCCTTGAGCCAAAGCGCGCGCAGCGATTCGCTCAGTTCCTTTTCGCTTTTAACGGCCATCTGTGGGCCTAGCTTATCACAAAACGAGATGCTTGCGTGAGCGCGTGACGGATGGCAAGTCGAGCCAGTCCGCGAAGGCTGTCGTTCATAACAAATCCAGCTGTGGCTTTTGCGAATCCGGCATCGACTTGGCCGATTTTCTTCCTCGTGGCTTCGGTTTTGCCTCAGCGCGGCTGGAACTTTCCAGGTGGGCAAGAATTTCTTTGGCGCGATCGAGAACTTCTTTGGGCAAACCGGCGAGGCGGGCCACCTGTATGCCGTAACTTTTGTCGGCGCCGCCCGGGATGATCTTGCGAAGAAAAATGATCTGCTCGTTCCATTCGCGCACGGCGACATTCAGATTGCCGACGCCTTTGCGTTCTTCGGCTAGCTTGGTCAGCTCGTGATAATGCGTGGCAAACAGACTGCGCGCTTTAATCTTGTCGTAGAGGAACTCAGCGACGCTCCACGCGATCGAGAGTCCGTCAAAAGTGGAGGTGCCGCGGCCGATCTCGTCGAGAACGACTAACGAGCGCTCCGTAGCGTTGTTGATGATGTTAGCCGTTTCGTTCATTTCCACCATGAAGGTGGATTGGCCGCGAGCCAGATCGTCGCTCGCGCCCACCCTGGTGAAAATGCGATCGACTAGGCCGACCTCCACGCTCTCCGCTGGCACGAAGCTCCCAATCTGGGCCATCAACACGATCAGGGCGACCTGCCGAATATACGTCGATTTGCCGGCCATGTTTGGTCCAGTCACGATGGCCATACGAACAGTTTCGCCGTCAAGTTCAGTGTCGTTAGGCACAAATTTTTCATCGACAAGACTCTGATCGAGCACCGGATGCCGCCCATCTTTGATGACGAGCCGGAGCGAATCGTTGAGCTCTGGCCGGCAATAGCGAAACAGTCGTGCGGTCTCGGCCAGCGCGCAGAGCACATCGAGCACTGCGATCGAGTCGGCGGTCTGTTGGATTGGCTCGATATCACGCAACGTTTCGTCGCGCAATTTTTGAAACAGCTGGTACTCGAGGTTCTGGGCACGGTCGTCCGCTCCAAGTACTTTTGCTTCCATCTCCTTCAATTCCGGTGTGATGAAGCGTTCGCCGCCTACCGTGGTCTGTTTCCGCGTGTAATGCGCGGGTACGTTCGCGAGATTCGATTTTGTGATTTCGATGAAGTAACCGAAGACGGAATTGTAACGGACTTTGAGTGATTTGATGCCTGTCACGGCGATCTCGCGCTCTTGTAAATGGCTGATCCAGCTTTTGCCCTCGCGCGAGGCTTGGCGCAGTGCGTCGAGGTCCGCATCGTAACCGTCTCGGAAAATGCCGCCCTCTTTCAGCGCGAGCGGTGGATCGGCGAGTAGCGCGTTGGCCAGTTTCTCAGCAAGGGCCGGCATTTCGCGAATGGCGTTCTGCAGATGCCGCGGTAGACTGGCCTCGCTTAGGTCGCCGGCCGCGGTGACATTCGGCGCGCCCTCGCCACGGCGAGCAGCCTCTGGTCGCGCCGTACCAAACTCAATCCGATCAATAAGTTTGCCAAGCTCACGCTTGAGTGCTGGGATTTGCTGCAGCGAGGTTTTCAACGCGACAAGATCACGGGCGTTGCCGGACGCTTGGCTCAGTCGTCCGCCGGCGCGCTCAATATCCCGGATCGATTTTAACTCCGCGCGAATCGATCCCAGCAAATCCGATTCCTGCAAAAGCTGGCCGATCATTTGTTGGCGCTGTTGCAGTTCAGTGAGATCACGCAATGGCTGCAAAATCCACGCGCGCAATTTGCGCGCGCCCATCGGTGTGATGGTGCGATCAAGCACACTCAGCAAACTCGCGTCGCGCACGCCGCGCGAGTCGACCAGCTCAAGGTTGGCTTGTGTGGCGGAATCGAGCAGGACATGATCCGCCGGCGCATCGCAGCGCAGCGATGTGAGGTGGTCGATCTTGCGCCGGAGTTGGTGCTTTAAATAATGCACGATTGCCCCGGCTGCCGCGACCGCCGCAGACATCTGTGCGCAACCAAAGCCGTCGAGCGATTTGACCTTGAAATGTTCGCACAGAGTGAAAGTTGCTTGCTCTGGCAGAAACGCATAGCTGTCGTACTCGAGCGCGTGATCCATTTCGCCGGTCTGCGCTTTCTGTTCCGAGCTGATCAACAATTCGGCGGGCGAAACACGCGCGATTTCATCCCGCAGCGATTGTCGATCCTGCGCCTGTGTCAGTCGGAACTCACCCGTGCTGAGGTCGGCGTATGCGAAACCGAACGCGTCACCATCGGTATAGATCGCGCCGAGATAATTCGCGCGCTTCGCATCGAGCCAGCTCAATTCGCTTACCGTTCCCGCGCTGATGATTTGCGTGACTTCGCGATCAACGATCTTGCGGCCAGGTTGTGGCTCACTCGTCTGATCACAAACAGCGACGCGCCTTCCGGCGTCGATTAGCTTGCGAATGTATCCCTGCGCGGCATGATACGGTACACCGCACATCGGCACACCATTACGCTTGGTCAACGCCACATTCAGCAGAGCGGACGCTTCTTTCGCGTCATCGAAAAACATCTCGTAGAAATCGCCGAGCCGAAACAGGAGGAGCGTGTCCGGAGGAATGCTTTTCCGAAGCCGCTGGTACTGCTGCATCATCGGGGTGAGCGCGTCCTGCATAATGAAGTTTATCTTGCCAGCATCATTTGAACGTCAACAGACGAGCGGCCTGTGATTTTTTATTGGAAATAGAATTAAATACAATCGCGAATGCGCTGGGAGGTTCATTAGGCAGCGATTGGTGCAAAAGCGTGTAAAATTTACACGGAATCGGCGTTAAAAGAGCCGATTTGGGCAGATTTGACGGGCCGGTCTCCGCCGAGTACTCTCCCGCTCACCGACTTACAGTATTTTATAAAGCGAGGGGAGTGATTATCGATGCCAGAAGTTATTGTGCGCAAAGGTGAACCTGTCGATCGCGCATTGAAACGGCTGAAAAACAAGCTGGACTCCGAGGGAATTCTTGAGGAAGTCCGCCGTTTGCGCGCGTTTGAGACGCCTTCGCAAAAGCATCGCCGCAAGGCGAGAGCCAACGCCAAGCGCGGCCGGATGAAGTTCCGATTCAATGCCTGAGACAGTTACAAAAGTTACAACGGTTACGAAGAGGTAGACTGGGAAAAATCGTTGTAACGATGTAGCTGTCTTAAGGGATTCAACGAGCAAAAGACTCACTGATGGCCTGCACCAAGCCGTCAATATCGTGCCGGCGTGCTTCAATATCGACGTTGAGTCCGTGATCGCGGATTGTCTTTGACGTGATAGGGCCAATGCTGGCGACGCGCATTCCCTTCGGCCACGGCAGGCCGAGGGCCAGAAAATTTTCGACTGTCGACGAACTCGTAAACGTGATCAAGTCGGCCCCAGCCTGAGCAAGCTCCCGTTGCGCGCCGCTAATATCGCGCGTCTCGGGCACCGTTCGGTACGCAAACGCTTCGTCCACGATCGCTCCTGCAGCGGAGAGTTCTTTGGGCAAAACGTCGCGCGCCATCTCGGCGCGCACCACGAGGATGCGCTCGTTTTCGACGCTGCCCTGTTTCTTGAATTCGCGCACAACCGCTTCGGCGACGAATTCTTCCGGTTGAAGATCGACATGCAGGTGAAAAGCTTTCACGCGTTGCGCCGTGGCGGGTCCGATCGCGGCGATGCGCACTCCACCGATTTCGCGGGCGTCATCGTAAAGCTTGAAGAAAATATCGAAGAACGCATCGACGCCGTTCGCGCTTGTGAACACGATCCAATCGTACATGTGCGCGTCCTGCACCAGTTCCGCGAATTCGCGCAGGTCGCTAGGCGGTTCTATCCGGATCGTTGGCAGTTGGATGACGTGCGCTCCAAGCGCACGCAGCTTGTTGCTTAAGACGCTCGCTTGCTTTCGTGTTCGGGTGACGACGATTCGCTTCCCCAGGAGCGGGCGCTTCTCGTACCAATTAAGCGCGTCGCGCAACGACACGACGTCGCCAAACACCGCAATTGCCGGCGCTTCAAAACTGTTTGCGACTGCCTTTTGAGCGATATCCGAGAGTGTGCCTGTGAGTGTTCCTTGTTGCCCCGTTGTGGCCCACCGAATCAATGCCACGGGCAGATCGGCGCGCACGCCGTGCTTCAGCATTTCACTCGTCACGGCCCCGAGGCGCTCGACACCCATTAGCATCACTTGTGTACCCCCAAGTTTGGCCAGGGCCGCATAGTTGATTGCACTTTCCGCCTTAGTTGGATCTTCGTGGCCGGTGAAGAATGTCACGTGCGAGTTATGCGCACGATGTGTTAACGGAATGCCGGCATAGGCCGGTCCCGCAAGAGCCGAGGTGATCCCCGGCACAATTTCAAATAGAATTCCTGTACTGGCGATCTCCTGCGCTTCTTCGGCGCCTCGGCCGAACACGAATGGATCGCCGCCTTTCAACCGAACGACCTGCTTTCCTTCGCGCGCTTTACCGATCAGCAGCGACGTGATTTCCTGCTGCGTCTGGCTTTCACCGGGTTTTTTGCCAGCATAAATGATTTCTGCATCGTCCCGCGCCCAGCCGAGTGCGTCAGGATTTGCGAGATGATCGTAAACGATAACGTCCGCGTTCTCGATGCATTCCTTTGCGCGCAATGTCACGAGACCGAGGTCACCTGGCCCGGCGCCAACTAAATAAACTTTCCCTTTTTTGCTTTCCGTCTTGCTCATGCTCTCAGTCTTGTCCGATTTTTCGCAGCAATTCTGCCGCTAGTTGGTAGCCTTCGTCGGAAGCACCCTCGACTTCAGCTTGCCGTGGTGTCGGTGATTCACCTTCGAACAGTTGCGCGTGCAGTTTCATCCTTCCGTTTTTGATCGTCGCATGCACGCCGACTGGAAAATTGCAATCACCATGGAGCCGAACCAAAAATTCTCGCTCTGCCTGCAGACAAAGCAACGTCTCGAGATCGTTTGCCGACTGGAGAAGCGCGTTTGTGCTTTGATCATCAGAGCGAATTTGGAGCGCAATGATCCCCTGCCCCCCCGCGGGTAGAAAGATTTCACAGGGAAGAATCTCAAGAAAGAATTGTCCGCCTTCGAAGTCGATTTTGGTTTGAGTCGCCGAAAAGCCGAGGCGCTCCAGTCCCGCGTGGGCTAACACGATGCCGTCCCACTGATTCTGGGCAAGTTTGCGTAACCGGGTTGGTACGTTACCCCGAAGATCCACAACTTTGAGGTCTGCGCGTTTCCAATGGAGCTGACGTTGCCTTCGCACGCTGCCCGTGGCCACTGTCGCGCCGCACGGAGTAGAAGAGAGACCGCCGGCGTGTTTGGAAATCAACACGTCATTTACTGAAGCCCGTGGAAGAACTGCCGCGATTTGGGCTCCCGACATTGCCTCACTCGGCAGGTCCTTAGCGCTATGGACCGCGACATCCACGTCCCCGTCGAGAAGCGCTCGCTCGATTTCCGCCGTGAACAAGCCTTTTCGACCAGCCTGGACGTCAACATTCTTGGCGTTATCTCCGCGTGTGACGATGATTTTGGTCTCGACCGTTACGTCCGGTTGCGCTCTTCGAATTGCCTTCTCAACTAAGAGTGTCTGTGCGCGCGCGAGCTCGCTGCCGCGTGTGCCGAGGGTGATCTTGGCAATCATCGGCGGGAATCTAGCGCGCCATACTTTGCAGGGGAAGCTTGTCGGCCCCCTCTACAGCTCGGAAGCGTGCAGCGGATTTTCTCCGACGGAGGGATGCTCGACCCCCTGCGAAAGACGGGTCAACCCTCGTGAGATCGAATCGAAAAACTCGGTGACATGATCAGCAATGATCGCTTCCGCAGCCGCGACCTGTTGCCGTCGCAATGCGAGCGATTGTTCCGCGACAGAGCGTATGGAATCGATGTCGTAAAGATAAACGCCTTCCAGTTCATTTACGCTGGGATCGACGTCCCGTGGCACGGCGATGTCGATGATGAAGAGCGGACGATCCAAGCGCTCCCACAACATCGGCGCTAGTATTTCGGATGTCAGCAACGGCGTTTCAGATGCTGTTGACGTAAGCAGAATGTCGATCTCCCGACATTGCGCAACCCAATCATCGAACGGCACTGCGCGCCCGCCTACCGTCTGCGCCAATCCGTGTGCGCGATCCAGGGAGCGATTGCTGACCCGAAGATCATTGACGCCACGCGAGACGAGGGCGCGTGTGGTGCGCTCGCTGGTTTCGCCCGCGCCGAGCACAAGCACTTTGCACTCGCTCAATTTGCCAAAAATTCGTTGAGCTAGTTCGACCGCCACGGAACCGACCGACACCGCGCCGCGCGCAATGTCCGTATGCGTGCGAACCTGTTTTGCCACTCGAAACGCGCGTTGAAACAAGCGATGCAGGTACGGACCAACTGCTCCCGATGTTCTGGCGGATTCGTATGCCTTCTTTGCCTGTCCAAAAATCTCACTTTCGCCGACAACCATCGAGTCGAGTCCCGACGCGACGCGGAAAAGATGCTGGACGCATTTGTTGTCCTCATAACGATAAAACGGGGGCGAGTAATTGTCCGGATCAAGATTCGCTTTTGCCATGAGACAACGGGTGATTTCGTCCGTGGAAATCCTCTTGTCCGAGACGGCGTAAACCTCCACCCGATTGCACGTCGTGAGCAGCAATGCTTCGGCACAACCGGATTCGCGCGCGATGGTTTCGGCTGTGGCGTTCCCCGCGAACTGCTCCCGGGTCGCGACGTTAGCGGTGTGATGGCTCAGTCCGATACAGAACAGGTTCATGGCGCGTGATGCAGCTCCGCGGTGAATGTGATTCCCCACAGAAGCGCCAGAGCGACGCCGAAGCCGATAATGCATAACGCGGCTACGCGTTTTGGCGCGAGCCATTTGAGATGGCGAGCTTGCAAGACTGCCGCGTAAAGCAGCCACAGCGCAATCGCAGCCACGACTTGAATACGGGGTAACGGATGACCGGTAAAAAAGCCGCTCACGATGCCTATGGTGTAAAGGGCAAAACCCCACCACAGGAGGCGCGTGATAACAGCAAACAAGTTGGTCAGCGGGGGTAAATGGTAAAAAATCGAATGCAAATGATGCGTCTTCAGCTGGCGCTCCTGCAGCAGGTACATCACCCCCGCGATGCATGCCAAAGCGAACACACCATACGCCACGAGCGACATCGATGCGTGAAACTCAAGCCAGGAATTCACCGGAACAGTTACAGGGTGTCGAGTGTCGATGGGTGCGATCAGAGCAAAAACCTGCAGCAACAACACCAGTGGCGCGGTGAATGCCCCCATGAGCGAAAGGCGATAGGCGGGCCCTACCACCATGTAGATTAATGCCACCGACCAGGCGAGAAAGGCAAAAACCTCAAACAAATTCGTAATCGGACACCGTCCCAATTCCTGGCCTCGAATCCACAAGAACACAGTTTGAAAAATAAACCCCAGTCCGATTGCGACGAAATTGAATCGCATCGGGCGAAACACTTTCGTCCGCAACTCGATGGCCGTGTGCACAACCGCGGCGAGAAAACAGAATGTCGAAGCGATGAGAAAATAACGATCCACTGGGAGATGCTACTGTAGGGTGCCGTCCCAAGTTGGCAATTCTGCATGGTGCCCGCCCATGTCAGGTCGATGGGCAACCACTTTCATTCAGCTGCGTTTACCGTGCGACCCCGATTGACGTTCGAGTACAGCCGGTTAGCGTTCGCGCCAATGGTCTCCGAAACGATTGAAAAACTCCGCGCTGCCGTGCGCGATGTGCCCGATTTTCCGAAGAAAGGCATTGTGTTCAAAGACATCACGCCGGTGTTGAACGATCCTGTTTTGTTCCGCACATCGATTGATTTGTTCCTCGAGCGATGCCGCGGGAAGGCTGTCGACAAAATCGTTGGCATTGATGCACGCGGTTTTCTGTTTGGATCGGCCGTGGCATACGAACTTGGCCTTGGGTTCGTTCCAATCCGGAAACGCGGCAAACTCCCCTACCGGACTGATATCGCGAAGTACTCACTGGAGTACGGCGAGGCAGAAATGGAAATGCACACAGACGCCCTGAGAGAAGGCGAGCGGGTTGTACTGGTGGATGATTTGCTCGCGACTGGTGGAACTGCGGCCGCCGCGGCGGTACTTATCCGCAACACCGGTGCGAATCTGCTCGAGGCGCAGTTTTTGATTGAGCTGGAATTCCTCGAAGGCCGAAAGCGACTGGAGGCCACAGCCGTCACATCGTTTCTCAAATACTGACCTAATTCACACGATGCAGGGAAGCGTGTGTAGGGCCGAGTTTCCGGTGTGTCGGAGATTTTGGCTTTTGGAATTGCGATTCTAAATTGATCCACAACACAAGCAATGAAAGCATCTCGAGAGCTGGAGAAAGTCTTGGCGCACGCCGAAAGCCGCCTAGCGCCCACAGGCACGCGACGTCCCACCGAAGTTCTCCCGCTATACAAAAAATTTCTGAAGGTGGAAGAGCACCGGCTGCGCCTGAGGCATCAGGCTGGTGGAGGCGGACGGGAGATTTGCGCGCGCCGAGCGGAACTAGTTGATGTTTTGCTGCGATACGTGTTTGGCGCTGCATCGTCCGTAGCGGCTCGTGGCAATGGCGAGGCTGAGGCGCCACTGGCGCTGATTGCTCTTGGCGGATATGGCCGGGGCGAGCTCAATCCGTTCAGCGACGTTGATGTTATGCTGTTGCACCAGCAGCGCGCAGAAGTTTCGCCGCGCTTGGAGGAGATGGTGAACCAAATCCTGTACCTGTTGTGGGATAGCGGATTCAAAGTTGGGCACTCCACGCGTTCGATCAAAGAAGCCATTGCGCAGGCCAACAGCGACATGCGCACAAAAACTGCCATGCTGGAGGCGCGGTTTCTCGCAGGCAACAGAGAGCTGGCTAAAGAATTTAGGAAACAATTTCGTTCTAAATGTGTCGTCGGACACGAACGCGACTACGTCGAGCTGCGCATGAAGGACCAGGTCGCCCGGCACAAAAAATTCGGCGACAGCGTTTACATGCAAGAGCCCAATCTGAAGAGCGGCTGTGGCGGACTGCGCGACTATCAAAATTTGCTTTGGATTACCTACTTCAGAGAGGGTTCGCTGAGCACAAACCAACTCGTCGGGAAAGACTGGCTGACCGAAAGCGACCAGCGCCGAATCGAGCGTGCTTACGATTTTCTTTTGCGCCTGCGCACAGACTTGCATTACGCGACCGGGCGCGCCACCGACATCCTGCACATGAATTTGCAGGACCAAATCGCAGCGCGGCTCGGGTATTCGCCTCGAAAAGGGCAGTTTCGTAGCGAGGCGCTCATGCGGGACTGCTACCACCACACGCGAAATATTCTGCGGGTAACAGAGCGAATTACGCAACAGTTCGTAAGCGGACATGTTACGAGCAAAACCCGCGCTCTTTTCAGTTTTCTACCGTTAACACGAGGCCACAAGACTCCGATCGGTGACTCCTTCTTTGTCCGAAACAAACAACTGCATTCAGCGCGACGCGATGTTTTTCGCAACGACCCAGAACAGATGATGCGGGCATTTCAACTAGCGCAGGAGCGTAACCTCGATCTCAGCCCGGAGCTAGAAGACTTGTTGAGCAGAAATTTACGCCACGTAACGCGAACTTATCAATATGCGCGCGGACCGCGTGCGATCTTCACCTCAATTTTGTCCCAGAAAGGCAGGGTGGGACGCATCATGCGTATGATGCATCGCGTGGATTTTCTTGGCCGCTACATTCCTGAGTTCGGCCCGCTGACCTGCCTTGTGCAACACGAGTTTTTGCACCGGTACACTGCTGACGAGCACACGCTGGTGTGCATCGACAAACTTGATGCGTTGGCCACGACCGATGATCCGAAGCTGATTCATTATCGCAAATTGTTTGAGCAACTCGCGGACCCACTGATCCTGTATCTCGCAATTCTCTTGCACGACAGCGGCAAAGCAGTGGGCCGGCCACACTCCGAAGCCAGCGCTCTGTTTGCACAGCGCGTGGCGGCGCGTCTGCAATTGTCTTCAGACCAGAGGAAATCACTGATTCGGCTTGTCGATCACCACCTCACCCTATCCACAATGGCGCAGCAACGGAACCTCGACGATCCGGCAACAGTCATGGAGTTTGCGCAGACCGTGAAAGACCAGAAAAACCTCGACGCGCTTATGTTGCTTACCCTCGCTGACGGCCAAGGCACAAGCGCCGATGCGTGGTCGGACTGGAAGGAATCGCTGGTGTGGCAATTGTTTCACCGGACCTCGCGTTACCTCGCCGACCGAAAGTCCTATAACGAGCAAACCAGAATTACGCGTGAGAGCCTTCGCGAATCTGTCGCAAAGAACCTTTCGCCAGATTACGCGGAGGAAATTGAAGCGCATTTCGAATATATGCCTGACCATTATTTCCGCGCGACTGGCGTGCCGGACATTATTGAGCATGTGAAGTTATTCCGTTCCTTTCTGGAGAACGTTTCCAGCGCGAAGGAGTTTCCGCTCGCTCACGCAGTTAAATGGAAGATCGTGCCCGAGCAGGGGCACACAGTGATGACATTCTGCACGTGGGATCGCGAACGGCTCCTGGCAAAAATAGCCGGCTCATTTTCTGTTGTACCGCTGAATATTTTGAGCGCCGATGTTTTTCCACGCGGCGATAACACGGTGCTTGGCGTTTTTCGCGTGTGCGACACGAAAGCGCAGCCAGTTTCCAACCAGCGCGATTTTGAGCTTGTAGGGCAAACGTTGCGTCGAGCACTGGAGGACGAGAGCTTCGACTTCGTCCCATCCATCGAAAAAGCGAAGCGCTCAAGCCGTCGTGCCGCGGTGGGAATTGAATTTCCAACTCGCATCACGATCGACAACAAAACGCATCCGACGTACACGCTCGTTGAGTTTCAAGCCCCGGACCGGATTGGTTTGCTTTATGATGTGCTGACCTGCCTCGATCGCGAAAATGTCTTGGTGCCGCTCTCTCGAATTAACACCCAGGCTGGTGCGGCGATCGATACATTGTACGCGGTGGACGGTTCCAGTAATGCAAAGATCACCGATTCACAACGGACCCGAATCATTCAGCAACATTTGAAGGACGCGATCCTGCACGGCTCGGCAAAACCGTAGAGAAAACACGAGCGTTTTTTAGCTTTGCTACGAACTCTTTGATCTCATGAACGTCCTGATTCTTGCTGCCGGGTACGCAACTCGCCTTTATCCACTGACGCTGAACAAAGCGAAACCGCTATTCGTAGTTGGCGGCAAGCCGATCATCGAATGGCTGGTGGACAATCTCTCCGGTATTCCCGACTTGGAAACGATTTATGTCGTGACCAACGACAAATTCGCCGTGGATTTCCAAGCGTGGAGTCAGAGCTATCAAAAACGCCATCCCGAATTCAAGTTCAAGGTCATTAACGACGGTTCGAAGAGCGATGACGACAAACTCGGCGCGATTGGAGACATCAATTTCGTCGTCACGCATGAGAACCTTTCCCAGACCGGCTTGCTAATTGCCGCGGGCGACAATTTATTCACCACTCCGCTCTCAGATTTCGTTGATTACGCGAGGAACACCGAAGTGACCGTTGCGGTTTTCGATGTTGGCGACCTTGAAGCGATCAAGAAGTACGGCAACGTGATGATTGATGCCGAAGGAATCATCACCCGGTTTGAGGAAAAACCAAAAAAGCCCCGGGGAACGCTCGCCGCAATCGCGTTATATTATTACTCGCCTGCGGTCCTTTCGCTTTTGAGAACGTATCTGGCTGCGGGAAATAATGCGGATCAGCCAGGCCGTTTTGTGCAGTGGCTCTACAGCCGTAAAGGGGTGAAGACGTTCGAAATCAAAGGCCAATGGCTCGACATCGGAAGCAAAGAAACGCTCGAAAACGCTGACCGCATTCTGGCTTCGCCTCGTTGAAACGTTGAATCGTCAAATCGGTGGTCGTGTTACGCCGATGTAACGGTTTAACGAATTACGGTCTCTATTTCAGCCTTCCTTCATCGAACTCAATCAGATCGAAGTAAGTCCGAATATCTTTACGTCCGTCCCCGCCGGCTTCTTTGAGAAAATGCAGAAATCGCGCCTTTTTTGCGGCGGTATCGGGATGACGTGAAATCATGGCCTCATTCCATTGTTCGATCGCTTCCGGGCCGTGTTGCTCTCCATTTTTCTGCACCCAGGCAAGAATTGCCTGGTCGTCGTCTGACTTGTTGGCGATCTCTTCAAATGCATCACCGTCGATTTTGAGAAATGCGAGCAGATGTTTGTCGAACCCGACGGTTTTGTAGTTGTAACCGTCGAGCAGACCTTTCCGGTGTAGCCTCGCCTTGTCGATCAAACGCGGCAGGTGGACGTAACCGCCGAGTTTCTGGTAAGGACTGCGTGGTTGCAGTCTTCGCATGAAGCCTATGGTTGCTATATGGCCGGCAACGGCCGCGCTACAGCATCTTGAAAACCGGACTCCGTCGGGGGCGAAGCTGCCGGCTCTTGTTCTCCGAGCAGTTGACCCTGCGCCAGGCCGATCTGCCCGATGGCGAGTTGGCCGGAAAACATTCCGCCTCTCTCGACGCTGATCGCTCTTGCTGTGACGTCACCCTCCAATGAACCCTTTCTATAAACTGTCACAGATTGAGCGATTACCTCTCCGGACATCCTGCCTTTGATTTCGATCTGCTCGGCGCGGACGGTCCGAAAACAGTGAACGTCAGCTTTGCGATCAATGACTACGAGGCGGGCGCTGATCCGCCCGAGGATTTTCCCTGAGTGGTTAATTGTCGCGGTATCGCAATGGAGATTGCCGCGCAACCGGCCTTCAATCAAAGCGGATTGGCACTCCACGCTACTGCTGGCAAGATCACCTTTGCCGGAAAGATGCACATTGCCGCGGGTGCGAATGCTTCGACTGAATCCGCTGGTGATTTTGTAATCGCGCAGGTCAATGTGGGCGCTACAGGATGGACAAATTGTCGATGTCGCGGCGCCCGAAACCTGCTGTTTGCGTTTACATTCGAAACATTCGACGACCGAAGTGGTTTGCCGCTTCCAAAAATCCTCGAGCTTGCCAAGAATAGACGAGGAAGTCTCCGCCGGAGGCGCTTCTTCGTTTGTCCGCAGCTTCAGGCCTGGTTTCGGTGCGAACGGAGTAAAAGAGCGGCCGCACTGGCGGCAGAACGAACTCTTGGCCGCCGCATATTCCATCTGCTTGAAGCCGCAGTGCGGACATTCCGCACTGGCTTTTGCAGGCGATGGACTGGACACTGTATACTTGCCGAAGCCGTTCTTTTACGCTCGCACTCCGAATGCCGCCTTGATCGGTTCGCTGGATCGCACTACTTCGGGACGCTGCGCAGTCTTTGCAGAAACGGCTCCGGTGCTAACTTCCGATTTCCCGATAAAGGTTGCCCCTTCTTCAATCACAAGACGCGCTGCTTTAAGATCTCCCTGCAACACGCATTTGGATTTTAGCTCGCAACGCTCGGAAACGGTGATATTGCCGTGCACCTTGCCATAGACGGTGATCGATTTGGTTTTGATCTCACCCCGAATTTCGGCGTTTTCACCAACTGTCAAAATGCCGTCTGAGTTGATGTCGCCTTCGACTTTGCCGTCAATGAGCAGTTCTTTTTGGAACTTGATCGAGCCTTTGATTTCGACATCGCTCGAGAGGATGTCTTTGCCTCCGTGGTCTGCCATAGGATTAGGTTTTGGATTTGGATTATCGATTGTGGTTGGTTTTGGTGCTGCCTCTTCGCGACTCGCAAAATGCCGGGTTTCATCTGGAACCGGATTCCGCGGTTCTTCTCGAATCGGGGGTGCCGGCCTTTGCGGGACGAATCTTTTGAGCATCTGGTAGTAATGTGACACTCACGGATGCCTGTCAACGGATTCTCTTTTGTAAGTGAAAAGTTTTTTGACGTTTTAATGTTCAACAGTCACTCGGTAGAGTTTGCATGTTGGGTTCTGCGCGAAAAAAAACAGGAAGGGCGGAGCCTGGCTGGGAGTTCGATCTAGAACGCGACACAGCGATTGCAAAGGAAGTGGCTCGTTCAGAATAGTTGCGGAATTTTGCACCACGCGGTCGGAATCGTAAGCGAAAACCCACGCCACGTGGCGTTTCTCAAGAATCTCGCGTGCATTTTGCATGTCCTCGGAGAGAAAAAATCGCGCGCTATCTTCGATCCCGTTGAGACTCTCGTGGGAACTTCCCGCGACTCCAGGCTGTCCGGACCAATAGGCAATCGATGGTGAAAACCACCACGGTGCAAGAAACGGATGCACCTCTGGCGATCGCACCCTGACCGCAAGATCGTGAATTTGTGTGGATTCAATTCGTTTTTCCATGCGCTTTGCCAGTTGCGCTTCATTCGGCCAGAGCCGTTCGTCCCAGCCTTGTAAAATCGGAGACAGCGAGAGCACGAAGGCAATCCAGACCGCGGCACCTGATTTGATCGGCGCGAGCAACGCCGGAAGCGCGAGCGCAAAAAGCAAAACAAAAAAATATCCCCAGCGCGCCTGCCAGATGGTGAGAAAATACGTGGTGACAAGAAGGACATAAACGGGCAGCGCGCTACCGGAGCCTGCTCGCCGTAGCGAGGGTGCGCAGTCTCTTCGCGTTCTGATGCTCATCCAGATCAAGACCGGTGCGATGAACAGCAAAAATCCGCACCAGTTCAACCAGACTGGATTCATCGGTGAAACGTGCGCGAGTTCCCCGATGGTGCTCGCCCATTGTTTAAAATGACTATTGGACCGGAGGATTGCGAACGACGGGACGCGACGTTCGATTGCGAGCGCGATTGCAATTATCACTACGAACAAAATCCATCCCGCGCGACGATGACGCGCAAAAACCGCGCGGTGATTCATCACAACGCCCGTAGCCGTCAGCAGTAGAAAGAGCACAAGCGGCTCATAGCCCGAAACCCAGATCGCCAGAGCCCAGGCGGCAGCGCTCATGAGCCACCATGCGCTCGCCGTATTGGTGGGTTGCAGCGTTTGCGACCTCCACTCTGCGCAAATCGCGACGGTTATGAGCACGATTAGCAACGATTGATGATCAGGCCTGCCAAGTTCCGTGCCATGAACGAGCATGGGGCTGATCGCATATAAGATCAGCATTACCCAGCGATACCGGAATTTCATTCGCCGCGACCACCACCATAGAAACCAGCCTCCCAGCAACGCGAGCAAGGGCGAAACAAACGCGCCGGCGAGATCGAACGCGTGTACCGTGAACGGAATTAGCAAAAACGATAAGGCGACGATCAGATAGTCCAGCGGCGCAGTCGTGTGCGGAGTTGTCCCCTGCGGAAAATTCTCAAAGGCATGATGGCGAATGATCGTACCCAGCTCTTCCCTGACCATCTGCGCGCGCGTCATGCGCGCGTAACAATCCGCATCGACGAAGTAAACGTTCCCAGATACAAAAACGTCCTGATAATTTGCGCAACGTGTCACCACGATTAGGACGGTGACGACCGCAACCTCAAAAACGATAAACGCAAAACGTCCGACGCGTTGCACAGAATCGAGATTTGCAAATCGACGATCGAAAATCGAAAACTAAAATGGGCCTGCCAGGATTCGAACCTGGGACCAAGGGATTATGAGTCCCCTGCTCTAACCGCTGAGCTACAGGCCCGCTTTCATAGATAGAATAGCATTTCGAAAATCGGGTTGATGTCTAGTTTCACGGTGCTATTCTACGGTTTAGCTTATGAAACCACGCAAATCCACGAGAACATGGCAAAAAACCCGAAAACCGAATCTGCTTCGCCATAAATCAGGGAATTATTATGCCAGAGCTTTTGCTGGCGGCAAAGAAGTTTGGAAGTCGCTCAAGACCTCGCATTACAGCGTCGCGGAAGCTAAGCTCACGGAGTTTCTCAAAGAACATCGCGAACGCGTGAACAACGCAAACGGCGAAGTGTCGGCCAAACTGACATTTGGTGAGGGACTGAAAATCCATCGGCAGAACGTAGCCGATGACGTGACAATCAAACCGGCAACGCGCCACTACTGGAATCAGATTTTCGTTGCACTGCTGAAAAGCTGGCCGGGCTTGGAGGATCGGGAAATCCGGCGCATCACCAAAACGGATTGTAGGGAGTGGGCGCGAGCGTTTCGCAAAGTTGCGTCACCGACACGGTATAACAACACGTTGTCGGGATTGCGGCTTGTCTTTGAGGTGGCGAAGGACGCAGGGATAATTTACTCCAACCCGGCAGAAAACCTTGGGAGGATGCCAGTGCGTGCGAAGCAAATCACGCTGCCGCGTAGTGACCAATTCTTGCAAGTTGTCGATGCGGTAGAACACGCGGGGGCTTGGTGCTCACGAGATTGCGCGTACTTCCTTCGCGGCTTGGCATTCACCGGCTGCCGAAAGGGTGAAGCCGTTCAGATCACATGGCAAGATGTCGATTTTGATGCTGGTGAAATCGTTGTGCGCGGCGATCCGGAAACCGCCACAAAGAACTGGACGGTGCGCCGCGTCCCGCTGATTCCCGAAGCACGCGAATTGTTTGAGCGGATGCGAGCGGAATGTGCTCGCGAACCGCTGAACGCGAAGGTCTTCCGCGTCCGCGAGGCGCAGAAGGCTTTGGATCGCGCATGCGTGAAAGTAGGAATAGATCGCATTACGCACCACGACCTGCGGCATTTGTTCGCAACGCGCTGCATCGAAAGCGGCGTGGACATACCGACCGTTTCCCGCTGGCTCGGACACAAGGACGGCGGCGCGTTGGCAATGAAAACTTACGGCCATTTGCGACGTGAGCACAGCATTGCGCAGGCGCAGCGCGTCAGGTTTACACCAGTCGCAGCAACGACGGGCGACATCGTTCCGTTTCCAGTCTCAGCGTAGAACCAGCACAACATGCCCAACCGGGGGGGCGGGGGGCTGCGCCGACAAACGATGGGATTCCAACGTAACTAGATAACGAGCTGAAAAATTTTCTCTCCAAAAAACATGAAGCAACGCAGACGTAAGACATCAGACTCGGAAACTACCGAGCTACTCCCATGCATGGATTATCTGCATGGTGATGTTGTGGATAGTGAATTTATGGCTGCATGTCGGTATGAGTACGCGCGCGAATCCGCAATCTTGCGTAAGGCAGCCCACTTATACAATGACCCGACAACAATCGCGGGAGAAATCGGGCCTCGAATTGACCGCGAATTTCATTGCGGCAAGTGGTTCCTGGAATGGCTTTTGATCCTGCAGTGCCCGTCGTTTCCGGCAAAGAATTGGAACAAGCTTACTGAGAAAGAGCGCG
This sequence comes from Candidatus Udaeobacter sp., assembly GCA_035315785.1. Taxonomy (GTDB): domain Bacteria; phylum Verrucomicrobiota; class Verrucomicrobiia; order Chthoniobacterales; family UBA10450; genus Udaeobacter. Next base: position 32,411 of record DATFXP010000117.1, read on the forward strand.
CCGAGCTTTTCGTAGGTCTGCCTCGCTCAACAAACAAAGTTCAGCCGTTAGCTTTGGCCGAACTGCCGTTGATGACGTATTACCTCAATCTGTTAAGAGTTATGGCAGACGAAACAAAGGCAAAAGCGATCGAATGGGTCAGTAGAGGAGGGAAAGGATCCTGGCAAAAAGTTTATCCGATTCTGGAATTGCCGAACACGCCGTGTGTTCAGGAGCTTTTGCCCCTAGACTTCAGCAAAAGCAAAAAGCGGCTCCTCCAGGAAATTGGTAAATGGCTCGATTTGCCTGAAAACAAAGCCCGATTTGTTAAATACAGGGCGACGACTGAGGCCGGAACGACAAAGGAAGCCAAAGATCGGCTGAAAGACTTAGCCGCTTGGCGACTTTGCAGAGAACGTGGCTGGGAGCTGGCGCTGGAGTTTGCAGAGCAACATCGCAAACGCGACAAAAGTGGAAGAGCGAGAGCATTCCACGATCCGCGACAAGGCCAAGCAGAGAAAGTGCCGCTTAACGAAGCGCCGCTTTACAGCGAAGAATCAAGATTTTTTAAGGCTAAAGCGAGAGCCTTGAAGCATCGGGCCGAGCTATTTCCATGGGAATTTGGAAAACATACAGAGGAATAGAGCAGCGAGTGGGGAGCTACTTCCAGGAAGGCGCTAAAAGAAGCGCAAAAGATTTCTAGAAGTTCTCCTTAGACGCCATATTCATTATTCGCAGCTTGGCTCATGGTCTTGCGCGACGATGCGACAAGGCCAAAATCAAATAACCAATCGGGCCGCATACTCACCAGCCGAGTTTGCCGCGACCTGCGGGAGACATCCCTCTTGGGCTTACAGACTTCTGTACGGGGGGAAAAATACATGCGATCACCGAACTTGGACGCATTCTCATCCCCGCGTCGGAAGTGGACCGCGTTCTAAGTTTGGCTCGGCCGTATGATCCGAAGCCAAATCGGAAACCCAAAACTGAGTTCACAAGAGAAGGGCAAGCGTCGTGAGCAAAGCCTCAAGCGTAAAACCCGCTTCGCAGTTTGTCGGCGACTTGATGCCCATACAGGCGACAAAAACGCGTGCTAGCGCTGAGGCTTGGAGCAACAAACCCCATTTCTACAAGCGCTTACCAAAAGAATTTCGACGAGGCGGCTTCAACTATCGGCAGATCGCCCGCGAGAACGATGCCGCGGTTTATGAACAACGTTGTCTTGGCTGTCTCTATCCTGCTGTTTGTTTCGAGGTGATCCGCGTCAAGCGACGCCAAGGTTTTGAAATCAACGGCAGATTCATCGAGGCAGCAGAAGTTTATCCATCTTCGGAGGTTTGGGGCGCGGACGGATTCACGTTCACCAACCGCGACGAGGCCTGGGCCAAGCTCGCTGAAATTTCGCCAAGAAAGCGAGAAAGGAGGTGAACTAAAAGTGGGAAAATCGTATAGAAAATTCGTAGGCAACGCTAAGTACCTGAAGAAGGAAGATATTCCTTCCCCAATAAATACTTCCATCCTTTGGATTAAGGAAGAAGAAGTAACCGCACCAGGTAAGGGCACCGAAACCAGATTGGTCCTTTACTTCGATGGACTGAAGAAGGGACTGGTACTCAACACGGCAAACGCTGAAGCGTTAGCGGAGATAACTGGTACAGATGACTGCGAAAAATGGTCGGACACACCTATCCAGTTATACGTCGATCCTGACGTTACCTTTGGTAAAAAGAAGGTAGGTGGTATCAGGATACGTAAACCGGTATCCGTATCGGACACCGTACGTGTACAAGAACCAGAACAGGTTCAAATCCCATTCTGAAACTGAAACTCAAGCCAGAACTGATATCCGGTACCGATCCAGGTCCAATCCCGGATCGGTACCACAACTGGAACTGAAACTAACCCCAAAACTGGTACGCAACTAAGGCTGAAACCGAAACACGACACCTAACAAGACCCGGTCTGGGTTCTAACCCCAGACTGGGTACTAAATGCCAGGATGAATACAAGTACAGGTACGGGTACAGTACCACGATTAGAACAATTAGATCTCTTTTCCGGAGTTTGCTTGGTACGAAAATCAGTCCCGAAGCCCAAACTACATCGCGCTCTTACCCCCAAAGAAAAACATGTCCTGAAACAAGTCGGTGCGTTGAATGATCATCTAATTATCGACGCGATTAACCTGTTCAACGCGGAAGTCCGGGATGCAATACGGGAGTGAACAGCAGAAGAAGAAACCAGACTCGGGCTACGGTTCCGATTGCTGGTTCACCTTATCGAAGTTTTCTTCTATGTCCGAAGCGTCGTTAACGTTTTGTTGCGCACCTCGACTCCCTGAAGGCTGACTCCCTGTAGGGCAAGGAAAAAAGCGCGAATTCACCCCTGATTTGGTTAATCTGAGCGGAACAATGACTCAGGAGATTGAGGCCGCGATTCGAGGGTTCAGGGAAATCATCCTCGGCGGCGTTCCCATCTTGCTCCAACGGAATGAGACTGCATTTCTGTCATTCATGTGTTCGGTCGCGGCAATCGACGCACTTGCTGCATACCGTTATGCCGCGAAGAACATCAGTGGCGGCGAGAAATTCGTGGTCTTCATCACCGAGTACTTTCCGGAAGCGTATAAACCGCACGCGGCAAATCTATATCAGTTGCGGTGTCGGTTACTGCACAACTTCTCGCCTGCACATTTCACTCTGATGCATGCGAACCGGGGGCACCATCTTGAGCCGAGCATAATCGGCGACACGGTCCTTAGCGACGACGCATTCATCGCTGAGCTTCGTGACGCAGCCGAGGCGTTCTTTGCCGAGGTTAAGGCTGACCTTACTCGGCAGAATGATATGAATGCGCGGCTCCTGGACGTGAAGCGTGGAGGGGCGATCTTCTACGATTAAGTCGGAACGTCAGGGGTTCTTGACCACTGATCGACAGGAAGACGCGAATTTACCCCTTAGCGTTCGACGCTTTACGGCGCACGGCGCGGTGTGATTGAATGTCCCCCAAATACAATTAACCAATGAAAACCCCACGCATCCCACAATCCTCGCCGCCGCACTCGTTGGCGTACTGACCACAACAGCCGCCCAAGCGCAACCCGCGCCGCAACCGCTTTTTAGACACGCCGACTCCGAAGCGATATTCCGTTATTGAGGGGCAAAAGGCCGCACGCTTTATGGAAGCCGTGCGGCTTTATTGGTAACATCCCAGCTATGCGGGCTTAATCGACAACATCCCCATTCTGATACAACGAATTGAAATTCGGATCGATTCGACAGCTAAAAATGCGTCGTATCCGCTGATCCCTGTCCTACGTGTCCTAATGCACCGGGGCCATGGGCGAGCTGTTGGTCGGGTATGTTCGGGCCCAGTTGACCGCCGGCTTGACCCTGTTGCCTTGCTGCACCGCCGCCGGCGGTGGTAGTCTCGCATGCGGATATTAATGCCAGGACCACACCGATAATGGCGATACCTGTTAATGTTATTAGTTTTTTCATGGCTTTCGTGCTCTTTTTTGCTAACCTGTAATTGGCATTACATCGGTTACAATGTGCTGTCAACCTATGAAATCAGATTTACCGGTTACGATCGAACCACACCGGTTTGTCCCGCGTGACTTCATCGGCGGGGATGCAGCGCTTGACTTCATCAATACCGTTACCGGTCGCGATCAATCGCCTCGCGACTGGCTGGACAGCTACACGGCCCTGCTCGAATGGGCAGCACTGGTGT
>DATFXP010000118.1:0-13535 GCA_035315785.1 Candidatus Udaeobacter sp.
CGGTGCCGAAACTGAGGTGGAATTTCGACCGCATTTCTTTCCGTTCACTGAGCCAAGTTTAGAGGTTTACGTCCGATCAAAAGCTCTGAAAGGCGGCGAGCAATGGATCGAAGTGGCCGGTTGCGGCATGGTGCATCCGGCTGTTTTTGAAGCAGTCAACAAAGCGCGTGGCGATACCGCTTACGACCCCGAAAAGTGGAGCGGTTATGCCTTCGGACTCGGCATGGATCGGCTGGCGATGATTCTGTTCGACATTCCCGATATTCGGTTCTTCTCGCAAAATGATCTGCGGTTTCTGAGGCAATTCGCGTGAATCAATTTTGTCATTCCGAGCGGAGTCGAGGAATCTCTGGATTTCATTCTTGAGATGACTCGACTTGGCTCGACATGACATTCAGACAAAATGAAATTTTCCGTTAACTGGCTGCGCGAATTTGTCGCTCTTCCAAAGCATCCGGAAGACATCGCGGAATTGCTGACTCGCGCCGGCGTTGAAATCAAAAAGATCGAGACGCGCCGAGCGAACGTAGAAAATGTCGTGGTTTCGCAAATCACCGCGTCGTCGCCTCATCCGAACGCCGATCGACTCAGCGTTTGCGAAGTGGACGATGGAAGCGACACAAGGCGCCAGATCGTTTGCGGCGCAACAAACTACAAAGCCGGCGACAAAGTTCTACTCGCGCTTCCAGGGGCGAAGTTGCCGAACGGAACCGAGATTCGAAAAAGTAAACTGCGCGGTGTCGAGTCGGAAGGAATGCTTTGCAGCCCGATCGAGCTCGGTCTGGGCGAAGATGCGTCCGGCCTGTTAATTTTGTCGCCTGATGCAAAAGTCGGCACGCCCATCGCAGATCTTTTCCCAGGGGATACGATTCTGGATGTCGAGATCACCCCAAACCGCGGCGATTTACTGAGCCATCTTGGTCTCGCCCGTGAAATCGCAGCGTTAGCTGGAGCCGCGGTGCCAACGCCGCGCACGGGAGAGGCGCCCCGCGCGCGCACCGGCTCCATTACGATCGCGGCAACCAGCGAATGTCCATTCTTCTCGCTGCGCAAAATAGATAATGTAAGAGTCGCTCCCAGCCCGCAATGGCTGCGCACGAAAATCGAGAGTGTCGGTGTTCGCTCGATCAACAACATCGTCGACATCTCGAACTTTGTGATGCTGGAGCTCGGTCAACCGACGCATGCGTTCGATGCCGACAAATTAAGGGGCGGTATCAATGTGCGGCTTGCACGTGACAGCGAGAAATTTTTTGCGCTCGATGGAAAGACTTACTCACTGAGGCCGGACAATTGCGTAATCGCCGATCAGGAACGTGCGGTTGGAATCGGCGGCGTGATGGGCGGAGAAGAAACGGGTGTGACCGATTCAACGAAAAACATTTTGCTCGAAGCCGCTTATTTTCTGCCGGCAAGCATTCGCAGGACAGCGCGCGATTTGAATCTGCAAAGTGACGCAAGCTATCGATTCGAACGTGGCGTGGATCCGGAAATGACTTTGCGCGCGTCCAAACGCGCAGCCGAATTGATGGTCGAGATCGCTGGTGGAACTCCCGCAAAAGAAATTCAGGTTGCCGGTGAACGTCCGGCCGATCCAGCTGACGTCTCGTTGAGCTACGAAAAATGTTCCCGATTGATCGGTGTCGCAATCGAACCAAAAACCATCGACGAAATTCTTACGGGTTTCGGACTGCAGAAAACCGCGGGGTCGAGCAAGTCCGCAACATGGAAGATTCCGAGTTACCGCCGCGATTTGCAGCGCGACGTCGATCTGATCGAAGAAGTTCTCCGCGGGTACGGAATAGACAAGATTCCGGGAAGAACTCGCGGCCATTTCATGGCAACGAGCGCAGCTGACCGTTCACACGATCTCGAGACAATCGTTCTACGGCAGCGATTAGCGGGATCTGGTTTCTCCGAAGTGCGGACCTCAAAATTGATTTCAAGAAGCGCGATGGCCTCCAACAAAGCGGTCGAGCTGCGCAATCCGTTAAGCGAAGACCACGTCGCGCTGCGGCCAAACTTGATCAGCGGTTTGCTCGACGTACTCGAACGAAATATTCGTGCCGGAGCCGAGAGCGTTTCTTTTTTTGAAATCGGCCGCGTATTCCCGCCATCTGAAGACGAGGAACGGCATCTTGGAATTCTATTGTGGGGAAATATCGGAAGCGCGTCGAATTGGCGATCGCAGACGAGACGAAATCTCGACTTGTTTGATCTCAAGGGCACACTTCAAGGCATTGTTCCAAATCTGTCTTTCGGGCCGGCGAAACATCCTGATTTCGCGCTCGCGGTTGAGATTTTCTCCGATCAAAAGCAAATCGGTTTCGGCGGGCAACTCTCTGCAGATAAATCGAGCGCATCCGGTTCGGTGTTCATTGTCGAGTTGAATCTGGACCGTTTTCTGATGGGCAGATCAGCGAAAAAATTTCGTGAGCTCGATCGCTATCCAGCGATCACTCGCGACATCGCCATGATTGTTCCGGAGAAATTGACGCACGCTGAAATTCTCCGCGCGATCGAAAACCCCTCGGAACCCTTGCTCGAAAACGTACAATTATTCGACCTGTTTGCTACAAAGGACGGAGCAGATTCGAAGAATTCCGGAAAATCACTCGCATATAGATTGACATACCGCGCGAAAAATCGCACACTCACAAGCGAGGAAGTAAACGCGGCGCACGCGAAGATTCGCGAGCGACTAAAACGCGAGTTGGGAGTGGCGCTGCGGGAATAGTTCTTTGAAAACAGAGCCGTTCGTTGAGGGTTGGGAAGAAAACCAGTGCTTTTCTCTCAACTCTCGACCAACGGCTCAATGATTTACCCTGCGGTGTTCGAGATTACGAGGTGTGATTCCCGAACCGCTATTTGGCAAGACTAGGAGGCTGGGTTGTCGCAGAGGATGACAAGCCTTGATTGGAAGTCAGACGCTGCGGCGACGGTCATCCACCCGTTACTGAAAGGGAACGGGTGATCCGCCTAAACGGCATCGGCGGGGTAACATTTCAAACCCGGATCGAAGTTCGATCCGGGTTTTTTCGTGAGGTGGCGCCGTCAATCTTTGCAGGGCTCGCAATGAGAGCAGACAGTTTTTCTGTTTCACGCACCAACTAATTTGAAAATTCGTGCGCACCATTGATACTGCGCGCTGACGTGCGCACCCTTATAGCTCTCGAAGACGGTCGGTATTTCGAGGGCGAATCTTTTGGCGCGACCGGCACATGCGTCGGTGAGATTTGCTTCAACACGTCGATGACGGGTTACCAGGAAGTGCTGACCGATCCGTCGTATCGCGGGCAGATCGTGGCGATGACGTATCCGTTGATCGGAAACTACGGCGTAAATTCGCTCGACCAGGAAAGTCGGTCACCGCACGTGCGCGGATTTGTCATCGAGGAACTGACCGAGGTGCCAAGCAATTGGCGCTCGGAAATCTCGCTCGATGAATATCTGCGGAAATGGAATATCCCCGGCTCGAAAGGAATCGACACGCGTGCGCTCACGCGACATCTGCGCACACGCGGTGCGATGAAAGCGTGCCTGACGACCGAAGAAATTTCGCCAAAAGAAGCAACGCGAAAAGCAATCGATGGCGCAGGTGTAATCGGAATGGATTACGTCCGCGAAGTCTCCACGAAAAAAATTTACCGTTGGGATCCAGAGGACAAACTCAGCGCGCCGTGGTCGATCCAAAAATCGCCGGACGAACAAGGCCGACGAGGCTTGCCGCCGGTGCGCTTCCGAATTGCAGCATACGATTATGGCATAAAGGAAAATATTTTGCGCCTGCTTCGGCAGAAAGGCTTCGAAGTCACCGTCGTGCCAGCTGGCACATCGGCTGAAGAAGTGCTAGCGCTCGACCCCGACGGAATTTTTCTTTCCAACGGTCCGGGCGATCCCGCGGCGCTCGATTACGCGCACAAAACCGTGCACGACTTGATGGGCAAGAAACCAATCTTCGGGATTTGTCTTGGTCACCAAGTCCTGGGGTTCGCGTTTGGCGGATCGACATTCAAATTGAAATTTGGCCATCGCGGCGCGAATCAGCCGGTCAAAGATTTGCGAACGGGAAAAGTGGCGATCACCGCGCAAAATCACGGGTTCGCTGTGGATTCCAAGTCGCTCCCCTCCGATGTTGAAGTGACCCACATCAACTTGAACGACGGCACAGTCGAAGGAATGCGTCACAAGAAACTGCCGATCTTCAGTGTGCAATATCACCCCGAAGCTGCGCCCGGGCCACATGACGCCACCTACTTCTTCGACCAGTTCGCCGAGCTAATCGAAAAACAAGGTTAGCGCACGATCGCCTAGGGCGCCGCGACCGTGGTCCGTAGCCCCATTGACCGACGCGAGCGGCGACGGACATTCATCTCATGTTCAATTCAACCAACAGCAAACCTACAGTAATGAAGATTGCAGTTACTGCGACGCTCATCGGTGCGTTCGCCGTCTCGCCATTGGCCATCGCACAGGAACACGAGCACGGTGATGACGCAGCGGCTTCGAAAGAAGTGACCGGCGAAGTCGTTGATATGATGTGCTACGTCGATCACAACGCCGTCGGCGAGAAACACGGGCAAGCCTGCGGGGCCAAATGCGTTAGGGGCGGCGGCCCGGTCGGGATCGTCAGCGACGGCAAAGCGTATCTGGTCGTCGGCGAACACAAGCCGATGAATGATCAATTGGCTGAGTACTGCGGGAAAACGATCACGTTGAAAGGCAAAATGGCCGACCGCGGTGGCATCGCCATGATCGAGAACGCCGAGATCGTGAAGAAATAGCTGCAGCCGTTTCGCTGCGCGAACGCGCACGTCGCCCCCAGAGCGACGGCTACAGTGAGTTATTTGTAATACGGCCGAAGTGACGGACGAAGCTTGCCAATTCGAAGGGCGTTTTCGATTTGCGGGTCAGAGATATTCTCGTCGGACAGCTTTCGGATCTGGCGCGATTCGAGAGCAGCAATAGGCAGCCCATCGCGAAACAGGATGCGGTTCGCGGTGAAGGCAGGAATTCGTGTTCCCGGTGCGAGAACACCTTGCAAATTTAACGGATCGGCAGCGCTCAACGTGATCGGCTCGCAGTTTGACGAGCTTTTGCGGATCGATCGCAACAGACCGATCGCCTCCGGCAACGCGAATTGTTCGCCGCTGACTCCGCCAACGAAATAACCGCCGCGAATTTCTCCGCGCGCTTCCGATCGGCGATAAACGCGTCCCAGCTCGTACCAGGTAACGGGGAAACTCTCTCGCTCTAGCAATCGCCGAAATACAATCCCGTAACGGCGCAGCAATACCGTGGCGACTTTTTCAATCGCTGCTTCGCGCGGGCCTGCGCCATTTGATGCACCAACGTTCCTCGGCAACAATGACCAGCGACCTGCAAACTCAATACTCGCAAGGTTTGTCCTGCGCCGGCGTTTTGCAGTACTTCGACCAAAGGTCGGACGTTTGTTGGAGGGAACAAGAAGTGCGCGCAACCCATCAAAACTGTCCGAGGTTACCAGACCAAGCGCAGCAAGTTGCGACAAAGCCTCTTCAACTTGTGAAGGCAACAGACCACTGCGACTGACTAATTCGCTGAAGAAAAGCGCGCCCCCATTTTGCAGTGTCTCAAACACACCTTGACTGGTTACCGAAAGTTCGATTGCCGAGTTCGCCTGGGTCAACGCGAGCCAGTGGGCGAGATTTTCGCGCAGGTAAAGCGCGATAGGACTTGTTCGCAGTGGCGCTGATGCTCGTCCGTTTGGATTTTGCGGGATGCTCAAACGGCCCCACCCAACCCGACCGGAAAAACAAAGTCGGTCCAGCCATTCGGGGTCGTAATCGGCCACGCGCGCAGGAAGCACCGCCGATTCCCAGGCAGCGAGTGGCAACTCGCAACCATCGAGCTGTTCCAAAACGGATTGCAAGCCTTCCAAACCTTCGACCTTATGTTCTTGGTCTGCGCGCTGCCACGCGAAAAGAAAGCGATAGAAATCGTGAACCGAGACCGGCTGAATCTCGGCGCGCAATCGATCGATCGTTAAACGATGAATTCGCGCCAACAATCTGCGATCACACCATTCTTGGTCCGCGGCATCGGGATGAAATTTGCCGCGCAACACGAAACCCTCCGCTTCCAGTGCGAGCAGCGCCGCATCAATTTCCGACTGCTGCAAAACCAGCGCATCTGCGAGCTCGTTGACGGTAATTGGTCCGCAAACCTCCATGCGACCGCGAATCAATTCGCGAATCGCATCAGCGCGTTCCCAAGTTTTTCCGCGAAGTGAATCGGGTAACACCAATTCAGGCACAGCTGTGGCTTCGGGGTAGATCGCACGAAGCATCGGTAACCGTTCCGAAGCAGTATTAAACATCCGAGTTGAGTCAGCGTTTTGGAGTGCGCCGGTGCTCCGGCGCCTTTCGGAAGCTGCGTCGCCGTTCGAAAGCGGCGCGGTAGCGCCGCTCTCCAAAACCTCACGGCCATTTGGATGCTGTGTTCGAACAAAACGCGCCGCCCGGTTGTTAGCCACGAGTGCCGAGAAGAATTGCTCCGGATTTTCACTCGCGCTTCGATCAAGCTCCTCCGGCGTCATTAGGCCTACTAACATCAGCGCGTCGTGCAGTTCATCCGCGTTCGAGGCCGTGGGCCAAGCTTCCGCTTTGACCTTTTCGATCGCAGCAGAGTCGAGGATACCTAATCCGTCACTGCCGTTTTTTTCTGAGGCGCGCCGTGTGTAGACCGCTTGAGTACGGCGTTCTTCCAATGGCGCGTTGTCGAGAAATGCGTACGGCCGCGCACTCAGGATCTCGGCAGCCAGCGGTGACGGTTCCGGCAAATCGCGCGCGATACAGCGGATTTGGCCAGACTCAATTCTGCTCAGGACTTCCTCCAATCCATCGATGTCCATCGCCTCGCTGAGGCAATCATCAATAGTCTGCTTAACCAGTGGATGATCCGGGATCTCGCGGTCGCCCACGATGTGCTCCAGGCATGCGAGTTGATCAGGGAAAACTGCAGCCAAAAGATTTTCCGATTCCATTCGTTGCAGGGGCGCGGCGATTTTCGCGCCGCCACGGAAACGCGGCACGGCGAGCGAACGAGTCGCGTTCCAGCGCCAGCGAATCGTGAACATTGGTGCGTCCAGCAACGCTTGAACCAAGAGATCACGAACTGTTTTGGAATTGAGATACCGGAAAACTTCGTCGAGCGGAAATGAATGCTGCGTACCGAGCGAAATTACGATCGCATCATCCGTCGCAGCTGCCTGCAGCTCGAAATTAAATGAACGGCAAAAACGTTTTCGCAGCGCCAAACCCCAGGCGCGATTGATTCGGCTTCCGAAAGGCGCATGCAAAACGAGCTGCATACCTCCGGATTCATCGAAGAAGCGCTCCAGCACCAAAGTTTGCTGTGATGGAATTGTGCCTAACGAACGATATGCGTCGACAAAATAGGCGGCGACCTGTTCCGCAGCCTTTTGCGGTAACTGGAACTCTGTAGCGATCCATTCAAAAGCAGTATCGGTAGGGACGGCGCGCTGCGCCGTCCGGTCGTCGCAGCGCGGCGACCCTACCAGAATTTGTTCGATCTCCATTCGGAAATTAGAAACTGCAGTGGAAAGCTCGTTGGTCCGCGCCGGAGCTTCACCCAGCCAAAATGGGATTCCCGGTGGCTGACCCTTTGCGTCCTCCACCCTAACGACCCCGGAATTCACGCGCAGGATTCGCCACGATGCATTCCCCAGTTGAAAGATGTCTCCAGCGAGACTTTCAACGGCGAAATCCTCGTTGACGGTGCCCACAAAAGTTTCCGATGGCTCGAGAACCACTCGATAATCGGCATTATCAGGAATCGCCCCGCCGGATGTTAGTGCAGTCAGTCGGGCTCCACGCCGGCCACGCAAACGGTGATTGATCGCGTCATGATGAATCAATGCCGAGCGCCGGCCACGCTTTGTGCTGAAACCTTCCGAAAGCATTGACACAACCTGTTGGAATTCACCACGCGTGAGATTGCGGTACGGCCAGGCTGAACAGACGAGCTCGAAGAATTGATTCTCATCCCAATCTTCCGTGGAAGCTGTAGCAACGACTTGCTGCGCCAGCACATCCAATGGTTTTTCGGGGATCATCAGGCGGTCGAGCTCGCCGCGATGAACGCAACGCAGTAGCGCCGCGCACTCGATCAATTCATCGCGGCTCAATGGGAAAATCCGACCCTTCGGCAAACCGCAGCGCTTATGCTCAGCGCGACCGACACGTTGCAGCAATGTGGCGATCGAGCGCGTCGGGCCCAATTGGCAAACAAGATCAACAGAGCCAATATCAATTCCCAACTCCAGCGACGCCGTCGCGACGAGCGCTTTCAATTCACCGCGCTTCAATCGATCTTCCGCTTCCAGCCGCAGTTTTGCAGAAAGACTTCCGTGATGTGAAGTGACAGCGTCGGCGCCCAAAAACTCGCTCAGGTGATGCGTAACGCGCTCTGCCATGCGACGCGTGTTCACGAAAACCAAGGTGGTTCGATGCGCCTGAATTAATTCGGCAAGCCGATGGTAGACCTCCTCCCAAACTTCGTTCGACATCACCGCTTCAAGCGGCGATTTCGGAATTTCAATCCCCAGGTCCAGCTCGCGTCGGTGACCGATATCGATGATCTCGCAATCTGGATTGCCAGCCGCATCCACGGCGCGAGTGCCTACGAGGAAACGCGCCACCTCTTCGATTGGTTTCTGCGTTGCGGATAAACCGACTCGCTGTAACGGAGCTTCCACTAGCGCGGCCAAACGTTCGACGCTGAGCGCGAGGTGAGCGCCGCGGCGGTCATCCACCACCGCATGAATCTCATCAAGAATAAGCGTGCGCGCTGTGCGCAACATTTTCCGGCCGGATTCGGATGTAAGCAGCAGATATAACGACTCCGGCGTGGTAACCAAAATATGCGGCGGCCTTTTGATCAGGGCCTGGCGTTGTGCCGCAGTCGTATCGCCGGTGCGCACTTCAGCGCGGACATCAATATTGTGGCCATTTGCCTCGCCGAGTAATGCGCGAATCTCGGTTAGCGGTTCCTGAAGATTCTTTCGGATATCGTTGCTTAACGCCTTGAGCGGCGAGACATAAACGACTTGGGTCTCATCAGGCAAATGATCTTCCGCGGCTTGTCGAAACAATGCATCGAGAGAAGCGAGAAACGCGGCGAGTGTTTTGCCCGAGCCAGTCGGCGCAGAGATCAGCGTATGCCGTCTGGATTGAATGGCCGGCCAACCACGCATTTGTGGTTCGGTCGGTGAACCGAATGTACGTTCAAACCATCGGGCAACCGCGGGATGAAATTGGAAGGACTGCATGGACAGGAAACCGCAAAACGCGGAACCCGTAATTTAGCCGGCGTTAGCCGAAAGAAAAGTTGTGGCAATCTCTGTAGTCGCGTCTCTGTGAGACGCGCAACACGCGAGTTGGAATATCCCCCGCGTTGCGCTTCGCGCAGCGAAGCGGCTACATCATGACCTCGTGCGCAGCGTGATCACTTCGCGCAACATGCGCAAACTGTCGCGGAAAAAACTAACTTTACTGCCCTCAGCATGGTTCCAACGCACTGGAAGTTCGCGAATCCGCAAACCGGCCTGATGCGCGAGATAAAGCAGCTCGACGTCGAACGCGAAGCCTTCAATCTGCGCCGCTTCAAGAATCGGTCGGCACGTTTCGAGGCGAAACGCTTTAAATCCGCATTGCGTGTCCCAAAAGGGCAGCCCGGTGGCGACCCGCACCAGCAAATTAAAAATGCGGCCGGCCTGCTCCCGCCGCCACGGTTGATGTACCCCGATCAAGCTGCGATCCAGAGCGCGCGAGCCAAATGCGATGTCCACTTCGCCATTTGCGATGGGTCCGATCAGCTTCGGCGTCTCCTCAAGTGGCGTTGAAAGATCCGCGTCGGAAAAGAGTCCGATTGGCGTTCGTGCAGCAAGTAATCCAGAGCGCACTGCAGCGCCCTTTCCGCGATTCGGAAAATTTTCCAATAAACGTGCGGCGACCTGCGCTGACTCCAATTTTTCACGCGCAATTGCTCCCGTTGCATCAGTTGATCCATCGTTCACGACGATCAATTCGCTTTCCGGCGCATTGGTGTCGAAATAATCGAGCATGAGCCGCAACGTCTGGCCGATGCGGGCTTCTTCGTTAAAACATGGAATGACGATGGAGAAAGGTGCAAGCATAGGCGTCGTTAAACCGTTGAAGGGTTGAACGGTTGAAGCGATTTCATTCTCGACATTTTCCGCTGTAACGCTTCAAACGCTTTAACGCTTCAACGATAGATTTCGACCACAAACTTGCCGTTTGGATCGACGTAGCCGCGATACATACCGTTTGTATTGAACGGCAGTGCGATCTCGCCGTTCTTGTCGATTGCGATCAACCCACCGGTGCCGCCGAGCTGTTGGACGGTGTCGAGAGCAGTCTGCGCCGCTTCCTGCAACTTCAGTCCGCGATATTGCATTAGCGCAGAGACGTCATGCGCCGCTCCGACACGAATGAAATATTCGCCGTCGCCGGTACAAGAGACGGCACAAGTCTGATTGTTCGCGTACGTTCCGGCGCCGATTACCGGGGTGTCGCCGATTCGTCCGGGCATTTTGTTCGTCGTCCCTCCGGTCGAAGTCGCCGCAGCCAAATTGCCGTCCTTATCTAGCGCAACGGCACCTACGGTGCCGTGTCGATCTTGATCGGTGATTATAAAACTTTTCCCATCACCGCTCGCTCGATGTTTTTCGGCAACTTTAACCTTCTGCAGAGCGTCCCAGCGCTCCTGCGTGAAGAAATATTTTTGGTCCACCAATTCGATCCCGTTTGCTTTCGCGAACGCTTCCGCACCTGCGCAATCAAGCATGACGTGCGGAGATTTTTCCATTACCAGCCGCGCGAGGGCGATTGGATTCTTGACGTGTTTCACGCTGCCGACTGCACCGGCCTTGAGAGTCTTCCCGTCCATGATCGACGCATCCATCTCGTTTGTGCCCGCGCTAGTGAAGACAGACCCGCGGCCGGCATTGAAGTGCGGATCGTCCTCGAGCACTCGCACAGCCGCTTCCGTCGCGTCGAGACTCGATCCACCTCGCTTGAGAATTTCGTAACCAGCAGTCAACGCCTGCTCAAGCCCCGCGCGATAGTCACGCTCCTTTTCCGGTGTCATGCTGCTGCGCTCAATCGTTCCGGCACCTCCGTGAATCACGAGTCCAATTTTCTTTGTTTCCATGTCTGGATTGTTTTCGGGGCGTTTTTCCGCTGCCGGTGTAACAGACTGCTCGGTTTCCGCGGCAAGCGCCGACGCCGCAGCATTAAAGAGCAGGAAAGCAAAGAAGCAATTGGCTGCGCAAGCTCGAGCAATTTTCATCGATTCAAACGTAACGCCGGGCCCTGCGAAATGTCGAAGATTTGATGCAACGTTGACGGCGCCTCTAGCCGTCGCCCTGCGGGCGACGTGATTTCATGCGCTTCAGCTAACATACCGACCCAGCGCTTCCCATAGGGAAGCGGCCACAGACGGCGGCGACCGAGAGCAAGTTTGCGCTTTTCCCCATGGCGAAGTGAGGCAATGTCTCGTCCATGCCTAACGCCGAAGCACGTCGCACGATGCCCGGACCGCTCGAGGTGGTTGAGATCGAGCGCTCGTTTCTGCGAGAGGTCGGCAGCATTTTCTGGTTCATCCTGAACACGTTGCAGGAATGCATGGAACGCGTCCAACAGGGGCGCGCCCCGTTCCGCGCAGCCAGTTTTTTCCGGGAGAGCGTACGGGCCGGCGTGGATTCAGTGCCGCTGGTGGGGCTAGTCTGCTTCTTTCTCGGACTGACAATGGCATTGTTGACTGGTTATCAGCTGCAACGCTTCGGAACGGAGCGGCTGATCCCCGGACTGGTGGCCATTGCTTTCACGCGTGAACTTGGTCCGCTGATCACCGGGATTATGGTCGCTGCACGCATCGGCGCTGCGTTTACGGCGGAACTCGGCACAATGCAGGTCAACGAAGAAGTCGAAGCGGTTGAGGCCATGGGCATCGGACCGCTGCGGTTTCTTGCAGCACCTCGAATGCTCGCGCTGTTTCTCCTGACGCCGTGTCTCTCCACAATTGCGAACCTTTCAGCCGTATTTGCGAGCAGTCTGGTTTGCAAAGCGTATTTCAGCATCGCGTTTCCGTATTTTCTCGATCTGGTAAAGGATTCATTGCTCATTCGCGATATCATCACCGGCATATTGAAGAGCTTCATGTTCGGCCTGCTCATCGCCTCGATCGCCTGTTACCGGGGACTCACTGTGAAGGGCGGCGCGGCGGGAGTCGGGACCAACACGACTTCCAGCGTGGTCACCGCTATCACAACCGTGATCGGCTTCGATACGGTTTACAATGTCATTTACACGAACTTCTACCCGACGTGAGCACGCAGTCGCAAATCATTCAGTTGCGCGACGTGCACATGCAGTTCGAGGGAAAAAAAGTCCTCGAAGGCGTGTCACTCGACGTGCAGCCGCAGGAACGCCTGGTAATCATGGGACAGAGCGGCAGCGGCAAAAGCACCATTTTGCGCCTGATCCTTGGCATACTTCGATCGGATTCCGGCTCAGTTCTTTTTAAACAATTTGAGATCAACCGCCTGAAGCGCAGAAAACTTCAACAGGTGCGACAGCAGATCGGGATGGTTTATCAATATTCGGCACTGTTAAGCTCACTCACCGTTCGTCAAAATGTCGCACTGCCGCTGGAAGAGCTTACCGACAAATCGCGGAGCGAGATTGACAAAATCGTTGATGAAAAACTCGACCTTGTAGGAATGCTGGACACAAAGGACCTGCTACCGGACGAACTCAGCGGCGGTATGCGAAAACGCGTGGCCCTTGCGCGCGGGCTCGTCCTCGAGCCCGAACTGGTCCTTCTCGACGAGCCTTCGGCAGGACTCGACCCGGTCATCGCCACGGTTGTTGACGAGTTAATTATCAGCCTCACTCAAAAATCGAAGGCGACCTCCATCACCGTGACACACGAAATGGAGAGCGCATTTCGTATCGCTACGCGCATGGCTATGCTATACGAGGGAAAGATTATTGAAGAAGGCGAACCAGAAAAATTTAAACAATCTAAAAACCCGGTGGTCGCACAGTTCTTGAGCGGCAGCACAGAAGGCCCGATTCTGGAAGGCTCACTCGATGCAATTAGAAAGAAATGAAATCCTGACAGGCTTGCTGGTGATCGGCACGATCGGCGTGATCGCCTTTCTTCTGGTCTTGCTTGGTGCGCCCGGATTGTTTCGACCGCTGGTCACCTACGGAGTCTATTTCGATAACGCCGCCGGAATTAAACCGGGCGCGGTGGTGATGTTGGCGGGTCGCAAAATTGGCCAGGTCCAGAGGTTGTATTCGCCACTAACGGCTACGGAGGAGAAGCAGGCGCAGCAGGCGGTAGCGGCAATTCATCCGTCCGAACCGAACACGAGCCCCTCCCCGGCACCGCGATTCGAAGCCCGCGTTGATGTGCAAGTGGACAAGAGCGCAAGGGTTTATCGC
>DATFXP010000119.1:0-7166 GCA_035315785.1 Candidatus Udaeobacter sp.
CCGCATCGGTCAGACCTCGTTTGAGCAACCACTCCAGCCGAGTACGGAGATAATCGGTATTTTCGATGGCTTCGGCTGTTTTCCGGAGAAAATGCCTGCGGCCAAGAATACTGGTGACTATATCCCCGATGATTTCGAGCATGAGATAGGCACCACATTTTTGGTCAAGGACAGTGGCCTGGTCGTGCTCACGTCGTGCAGTCATCGCGGTGTGATCAATACCGTGCGTCAGGCGATCGCCGCATCCGGAATAGATAAAGTGCATGCCGTGATCGGCGGATTTCATATCGTTCCGCCGCTGGGCGACGACTACATCGAAAAGACCATCGAGGAATTCCGACGGATTAATCCGGATTATTTGATCCCCGGGCATTGCACGGGTGATCGCTTCTACGATCTCGCGCGGAAGGCACTCGGCGACAAGGTGATCCACTCGGCGGTGGGAACGCGTTTCATATTCGAGTAGATCTAGATGGTTTGGCTCGTTCCGGATTTCGGCGCGATACGTCGACAATTATCCGACCGGTTTATCGCAAATATTTCACCACTGAATCTCGGTGGTTTTGCTGCAGTGCATGAGTCCGCTTTTGGCCCAAAGCGGACATTCCTTCTTGCACCGCACATGTCCGCTTTCGGGGGTAAAGCGGACATCTAGCGCCGCCGCGTCGCGCGAACGGGAACTTGGCTGGGTTGATGACCGTAAAATGCGGTTGTGGTGCTTGTTGTAATCGGCCGCTGACACAAGCAGGCGACGGCGCCGAGCACGAGCGTCGCGGCCGAAATGTTTAGCGCATAGGACAGGCTACCTAGCTTGTCGGTGATTGCACCAATTCCTATAGGGCCCAGCATCTGCCCAACACCGAAAGCGACTGTCATCATCGCAATCGCCTTCGGCCACGCCTCGCGCGGATAGTTGA
The DNA here is from genome assembly GCA_035315785.1 of Candidatus Udaeobacter sp. Classification (GTDB taxonomy): domain Bacteria; phylum Verrucomicrobiota; class Verrucomicrobiia; order Chthoniobacterales; family UBA10450; genus Udaeobacter. Next base: position 918 of record DATFXP010000119.1, read on the forward strand.
ACCGCACAAATGCCGTGGTCGACGAAACCACTGCAAAGAACGCGTTACCAAAGATGAGTGCGGAAACGTCGAATAAAAACGGCGATTTCCCGAAAAGCGGCAGCGCTGCACCAACGGCCGTAAGTCCGGTTAGCAGCGCAGTGCCGCCCCCACCGCGGATTTTTGCCATCAAGCCGCTCCACAGCCAGGGCTGGGCAAGCGCGCCGACGCCGATGCAGGTCCAAAAAATGCTCTGAGTCAAAGCGCCACCACCTGCGTGACGCACATAAGCAATCATGAACGTCATGTAGGCAATGTAGCCTGCGCCGAACAGGAAATAGCCGAAAAGGAAGACTAGGACCGGTGTTATCCTGACTTCGGACTTTGCCGCGCTCGTCTGGGCCGATGGCTCGGCAACACGCGTCAGCGGCAACACCAGCGCCATTGAACCCGAAATCGTAGCCAGCGCGCCCCAGACGATCCACCATGTGCCAGGCCCAAGCCATGCTAAAAGAAATGGCGAGACAAAACCCGAAATTAGGATTCCGACAGCAGGGCCAATGTAGAAAAGACTGAGATAAAAGGCCTGATGTTGCCTTTGTGCCTGCGCGATGTTGGTTGCAAGAGCCCCTCCAGCCACGAAGGCAAAAGCGGCAGCGACGCCGGACAATAGTCGCACCATACTGAAGACGACGACGTCAGACGTTAGTGCTGAGATCGCAAGTGAAAGCACGCAGCAAGCGGCGCTGATGCGGATGATGCTGAACATGCCGAAGCGCCGGATCATCGCGTTCGCTCCAAGCGCGCCGGCGAGATAGCCGGCCGCATTGATGGTGTTCATAAATCCGGCTAACGAATACGACCAGCCGAGGCTGTCGCGCATGTCCGGCAACACCAGTGCGTAGGCGAAGCGACAGATGCCTAGTCCGATCGCTGGCGCGATCGAAAGAATCACGATCTGCCACACTGGATGAGGCGATTGACACGTCTTTGCTGACAACAAAATCTGCTCCTGACGAATAGCGTGCGTTTCCGAGCGGGGCTCGCTCAAGTGTGGACGCTGTATGCGCGTTGCAGTCAGTTAAGACTTTGAGGACGCCTTGATTTTTTCTTGAGGCGCGCTTGAGATTGCTGAGCTTTCAAGAGCAAAGCGAAGATTGCCTAACACCGTCATGGTGTCCGCTTATGACCCAAGCGGAAGTTCAGGCCGGTTCGCCCTAGGTAGGCAGCGTAAAAGATACGAGAGGCGCTTTTGGCCCTTAGCGGACATGCGCTGGTGCACTGCAAATGGCCGCTTTTGGGGGGCAAAGCGGACATGGAATCCACAGCGCAAAATGCCCGCTTTCGAGATTAATCGGAGCAAGCTGCGACACCGACTTGAATTGTCTTTCCAATAAACTTTAGCATACCGTGAAAAACGTCCGCGGGCGCAAACGTGCAATTTCGCTTTGAAAACCACATTCTCGATTCTGAGCGCCGGGAGCTTTGGCAGGGCTCTGAGCTCGTCTCGCTTGAGCCGCAGGTATTCGACTTGCTGCTGTATCTCATCCAAAACCGTGATCGCGTGGTTAGCAAGGACGATCTTATCGCTTCGGTTTGGGGTGGTCGGATCGTGTCGGACTCGACTCTCGACAGTCGTATCAACGCCACGCGCAAAGCGGTCGGAGACAGTGGTGATGAGCAGCGGCTGATTCGGACCATTGCGCGCAAGGGCGTTCGCTTCGTCTGCGCGGTAGATGAGGCGACAAAGAATGAAAACTCCACATCGCCTAAGCCGGCGACAACATTGCAGCAAGAAGTCCATTTCTGTACCGCATCCGACGGCGTTCGTATTGCTTACGCGCTCGCAGGCAGCGGTCCTCCGCTGGTCAAGACGGCCAACTGGCTCAACCATCTCGAATACGACTGGGAAAGCCCAGTCTGGAGCCACCTGCTACGCGCCCTTGCCGCCGAGCACCGACTGATTCGCTACGACGAACGTGGCAACGGCCTATCGGATTGGAACGTGGATGACATCTCGTTCGAGGCCTTCGTGCACGATCTCCAAACCGTGGTCGATGCAGCCAGACTCGATCGTTTCTCGCTGCTGGGAGTTTCGCAAGGCTGCCCGGTTTCGATTGCCTATGCGATACGCAATCCCGGCCGTGTGAGCCATCTCGTGCTTTACGGTGGCTACGCTCGGGGCTGGCGTCGGCGCGGCGATCCCGCGGAGATCGAAAAGGCCGATGCGGTGCAGACCCTAATGCGGCATGGCTGGGGCCAGGAGAACCCGGCATTCCGTCAAATCTTTACCACTCGCTTCATGCCTAGTGGCACGCCTGAGCAGATGCGGTGGTTCAACGACCTGCAACGAATGACCACCTCGCCGGACAATGCCGCGCGCATTCGACGCGCCAACGAGAATATCGACATCACTGACCTGCTGTCACAAATTCGGATCCCAACGCTCGTGCTGCACTGCCGCAACGATGCGGCGCAGCCGCACGAAGAGGGCCGCATCCTTGCCGCCGGTATTCCTGGAGCACGCTTCGTCACGCTTGAGGGCCACAATCACCTTATCTTGGAAAGTGATCCCTGCTGGACCCGCTTCCTCGACGAGATCAGGATTTTCCTCAAGACCTGATTTTTCCGACGCTCATAGTTTTATCCGGCAGGAATAATTACTGACTTTCACGTCGGACCAGGCCTGGGCAATGTCCGGGTTTTCTCTTTGTGCGGGTCGAAGTCTTGGATATCCGCTATTGGCCCAAAGCAGACATCGGCCGGTGCAGCGCAAATGTCTGCTGTTGACCCAAAGCGGACATTGCATTGATCCAGACCAACTATTTGCCTTTTGATAAATAGGGAATGGTTCCTGCCAAATCGGTGTCATCGATCAGCTGGAGGCGGCTTTCACTGCCGTTCTTACGGGCCGCGGCAAACGGTGCGTACTCGGGATCAGCGAGAAAGCCTTTAACAGCCTGCGTCGACGGAAACTGGATCAACGCGATAAGATTGGTGTCTAGAGGGCTGCCTTCCAGCGTCTCAACGTTCCCGCTGCGTGACAGATATTTGCCGCCGTGTTTGTGCACTAATTCGTGCACCGACGCGGCGTACGCCGGTATCCACTTGTTGTTCGTGACCTTGATGTCAGCGATCATGTAAACGGTCATCGTCTTCTCCTTACGTATCTGGCGGATTTGGTTGTCCGCGCCTGATCGGATTTGCAGTAGAATGCTGGGCCGTTCCAGTCCAGAAACTGTACTGGCCGATACAGATTCGCTATTGGCCGCACGACCATTAAGCCATGCGTTTTTCAGTCGCGAACCGGTTGAGGCCAAACCACGATTTCATGGTGGCCTCAAGCTGCCGGTTTCCTGTAATAGTGAGGCGGCCTTCTTGTTTGGCACGTCTCAGGGGTGTGTAGCCCATCCAAACTTCCGTCAGCGTCCGCAAATCGGTCGATAGATATAAGTCCACGTCGAAGCCCGGATTGATCGAACAAAGATCGACTCCCTTGCCGGGCTGAGCGATTAGCCACCAATTTCTTTGAGCCTTAGGCAAATCGGTGAAAATCACCTGAATCGTCGTTCGCCGCGCGGGCATCGGATCCGGATTGATATCGCCTCGGATGCCCCACATCAGCAGATTGACATCCAGGTTTTTCAGCGACGCTTCAGTCTTGATCCATCGATGTCCCCAAGCACCGACACCATCAATAACGGGGGCAAGCTCGAGTCCCGACTTTGTCAGCTGATATTCGAAGAGCTCTGGTTCACCTATCACTTTTGAACGATTCACGATTCCCGCTGTTTCGAGGTCTTTCAGGCGCTTCGATAGCAGCGCAGGCGACATTCTCTGCACGCCGCGTCGCAACTCATTAAACCTTTTGGAGCCAGACAGGAGCTCGCGCACGAGTAACAGCGTCCAGCGCGTACAGAGGATCTCGGATGCCATCGCTATCGGGCAAAATTGATTGTAAGTGCCCTCGGCCATAGGCGCCTCCTTTCCAGTCTAAACCGTACCGTACATCTCTTTGGGAGAAATAGTTCATTTTCTGTATCGTTTAAGTTCAGTTTCTGAACTAGCTGGTAGGCGCAGCACCGACTATTTGAGGTTGAGGAAAGGTACCAACAACCGCCTTCGCACGTTCCAGCCCAGCTGGAGCTGGAGTACGAATGGGACCAACTACTGATAAGGAGAAAACGATGACACCGTTGTCAACGAGTGACGTTCTGGATCGTCACCTGAATTCCTTTGCTAAGCGCGACGTCGCCGGCATACTCGCCGACTATTCATCGGATGCGGTATTGTTTACGCCGACTGGACCATTAACAGGCCCAGCCGCGATCAAGCCGCTCTTTCAGGCCCTCGTTTCTGAATTTGCAAAGCCGGGCTCCTGGTTCACTGTGCAGCACCGATCGATTGAGGGCGATCACGGCTATATTCTCTGGACGGCCGATACAGCGGACAATTCGTATGAATTCGCTACCGACACATTTGTGGTGCGAAATGGGAAGATAGTAGCGCAATCCTTTGCTGCTAAGATCAAACCGAAGTGCTGAACAACCGGCCGAGCGGACCTCGCAGGCCCGCCCGGCTATCATGTCGGTATTGGCCCAAAGCGGACATTAGGTTTTGCATTGCACATGTCTGCTTTTGACCCAAAGCGGACATGTCCCGCGAAATTAATTCGCCGACACAATAATTATACGTTGGTGTAGTTGAGCAATACGCACGCTTAATTTTTTCGAGTACATGGACTCAAGAATTGTCGCCTGTTTGTAAAATCGTGCCGCCCTAAAGGAAAAATCAAGGGGTGCTCAAGGACTGCCCGTAGGTCTGCGCCTATAAGGTTGTCACAAATCGACAACCTATACAGCTACGGAGACAGCAATGAACGAGAACTTACCTTTCATTTGGCGGAAGAATTATCGAAACGAAGCAGTCTCGCCTGAAAAAGTGCTGGAGAACGCACACGAAAAGGCGCGCCAATATTTAAGCCGTGCCGCCGCGATCAATGAGTCAAGACGGAGAAAGCGCTGACGCGGTGAGCCCGAACGAATTGCAAAACCTCTATGCCCCAGAGTGACGCCTGAAGCAGTACGAAAGGAGTAACACGATGTTCATTCAAATCGTCTCGCTAGTCGCTCAAGCAATCAAAGCTCTATTTGAGCGTAGTGAGGAACACACCATCATTGCACATTATTCTGGATGTAGATGGTGCGATTCGACCGAACGAGAGCTGAACGACCACCTTATGGGAGGACGAAGCTGGTTTGGCAATTGGTCTGAGGCGCGCCATGACTAAAACCCTTTTTTGGCAGAATCCAAAGTTCTGGGCTAGCGTGTCCGACCGGTCGCAACGTAGCCAGCCTCGATTTTCTTGTCCGATCACAGGCTATGCCTGCGAGGGTGATCTCTCGCATCTATGCGAAGACTACGGCTGCGCCCGCAAGGGCGGCTTGTCGCCGCATTCCGATGAGAATTTCTGAAGGGCTCGAAGCGCACCAACAAGTTCTGCAGCAGGCTCATGACGGTTGCAAACTGAGGTGACCTCGGAGAATTAGATGTACACACCGCAGGCGTTTCGTGAAGACCGTCTCGAAACGTTGCATGCTCTTATTGCAGCGCATCCACTCGCAATTCTGATGACAGCGGGAGCTGACGGGCTGAACGCGAATTTGATTCCTTTCACAATTGCGACAAACCGCGGCGAGAAGGGAACGCTTCGTGCTCATCTGGCGAAGGCGAATGACCAAATACAAGCGCTGCGAGAAAGCACTGAAGCTCTGGTAATTTTTCAGGGGCCTGAATCATACATCACACCCTCTTGGTATGCCTCTAAGGCTGAGCACGGAAGGGTGGTTCCGACATGGAACTACGTTGCTAATGACCCAAAGCAGTCATCCCGGCAAAACGCGCTTCGACACTTTTAGACACATAAACGGCTCATAAATTCCGCCGCAATGTTCCCCTTTGGCCAATTGCAGCGACCCGCGTTCGCGCTCTCTGTGATGGATCGGATTGCAGCCCTTAGCGGACATGCCGTGTGTAGGCGTCGGAGGATCTGAAAAACCGCCCATGACCTCGAGCACCGCTACCGTTGCGCGCGCGCCGGCGCCTTCGATCTGGTTGTGCATTGCGCTCGTCGTCATTGTAATGAGAGGTATAACAAAAATAGACCCAATCCGATGCTGCCATACTTGATAACATTATAAGCAAACAGACTTCTAGGCTTGATTTTTTCCTTTACATAAGAACGAATTTTATAAATCGGTTTGTAGGCCC
>DATFXP010000120.1:0-6291 GCA_035315785.1 Candidatus Udaeobacter sp.
CTAATCCGCCTCTCCCCTTTCGAAGGGGAGAGGATTGAGGTGAGGGCATCCGGAGCAAATGCAACGCAGGAAGGCAAAGCTCAGCTGGCAAGTCGTTCACATCTAATCGAAAAATTCCAATACCGCCTCACAAACGTAATCCACATCTTCCATTGGCAGTTCACCGTAAATTGGCAGCGACAGAATTTCGTTCACGATGTGTTCGGTCCGCGGCAGCTGCGGCAGATCGGAATACAACTTCGTGATCGCCGGTTGCTGATGATTCGCTATGGGATAGTGAATGCCGGTGCCGATTCCTTTGTCTTGCAGGTGCTTCGCCAACTCATCGCGGCGTCCCGTCCGGATGACATACATATGATAAACAGCATACGCCCACTCTTTTTCAGGAGGTGTGTCGACCACAGGACTAAGACGTTCATTGTAATGAGCAGCCACGCGACGCCGATGCTCATTTAAGTTATCGAGGTTACGCAGTTCCACGCGTCCGATAGCGGCCTGGATTTCGTTGAAGCGCAAATTGTAGCCCACCATTTCATGGATGTATTTCGATTTGCGCCCGTGATTGCGCAACATGCGCAGATGCTCCGCGAGCGCGCTGTCGTTGGTCGTAATGCAGCCGCCATCTCCCATCACGGTAAGATTTTTCGAAGGAAAGAACGAGAACATGCCCGCGATGCCGGCCGCGCCGACGCGCTTGTCTTTAAATCGTGCCCCGTGCGCCTGTGCACAATCTTCGATCACCCAAAGTTTCCGTTTCCGAGCGACTTCCAAAACGCGATCGAGATTTGCCGGATGACCATAAATATGGACGGGAATAATACCCACCGTGCGCGGCGTAATTGATGCCTCCAGCAGGCCGACGTCCACACAGTAAGTTTCATCAATGTCGATGAATACAGGCCTGGCACCGAAATGAATCATCGGTTCTATGGTCGGAAACGCCGTGTGCGACGGCACGATGATCTCGTCACCGGGTTTTAATCCCATCGCTTTGTGAAGCAGAAATCCACCCGCCGTCCATGACGAACAAAGCACGGCATGTTTCGTGCCGATGTAAGTAGCCAGCTCCGCTTCGAATGCGTCGCATTCTTGGCCAAGGATGTACGATCCAGAGTTCAAAGCGCGCAGCGAGGCTTCACGCACTTCCTCATTTATGAAAACGCGGGAAAGCGGAATTCTTTTCATCTAACTCTTGGCGAGATGTTCACCCACGTTCCGCTCTGTGCCGACGCTAGCGCAGCTTCCACGACTCGAACAGCGTCAAAGCCTGCCCATCCATCAACCGGCGAAGGCGTTCGCTTCTCGATTGAAACGATAAATGCGGCCAACTCGACTCGAAGCGGTTCTTCTGGCGGAAATTCCAGCTGTTGCATCGTTCCTTCCAGCGCCCTGATGTCGCCGTTCTCGGCAACGTGCCGATTTTCGAACGTCTTGATCTTATACTGCGCCACGTTGTAATCGCACACTGCTGAAGAATCCGTACCCACTACAGTCAGCTCTCGAAACTTCCCGGGCGCGTGATACCCGGCTTCGATTGTGGCCAACATCGGATCATTAGTGCCTTTGCCGTACTGCAGCACAAGCAATGATTCGTCGTCGATCCCGCGTTCGAAAAAATCCTGTGTTATCGCGTGGACACGCGACGGAATTACTCCGAGGAAAAAGTTGAATAGATCAACAAAATGAATGCTGTCGGTAAAAGTAACGCCGGTATCGTGCCGCGGACGTTTGAAACCACTGAATCTCGCGCGCAACATTTTGAGCCGGCCAAATCCCCCCGCGGCAATTGCGTCCCGCAACCAAAGCGAAGCAGGATCGAACCGGAAAATGTGTCCCACTTGTAGAACAAGACCGGACTTCTCCGCGAGTTCGGCCAGCTTTTTCGCGTCAGTTGAAATCAAGGTGATTGGTTTCTCCACAAAGACGTCTTTGCCCATTTCCAGCAGTTCACGGCACATGTCGAAATGCGTCGGCGCGGGCGTGACGACCACTGCAGCATCGATCTTTGCAAAAAATGAGCGCGGGTCTGTGCTGCGATGAGTTTCAGGAACGCCTGCGGATCTCAGTCGTTGCTCGTGATGATCGACAACAAAAAGCTCGATCGGCATCGACTTGAGAATGCGCAAATGATTGGCACCCCAACGACCGATACCAATGAGAAGAATCCGCTTTTGCTTTGCATTCGACATATCTGTCGATTCCGACTACGCGGAATCTTTTATTCTCGATATGAGCGTATCCGCGATTGCAGCCGGGGTTTCCGCTACAGCGATTCCAGCGGTTTGCAGCGCTTCAACCTTTCCCGCTGCAGTCCCTTTTCCACCCGAAATGATCGCACCTGCGTGACCCATCCGCCGACCAGGCGGGGCTGTTTTTCCCGCGATGAATGCCGCCACGGGTTTTTTACAGTTCGCTTTGATCCATTCCGCGGCCTCTTCTTCGGCGGACCCACCTATTTCCCCGATCAAGATCATCGCATCTGTCCCCGGATCGTCATTGAACAACTTCACACAGTCGAGGTGCGACAGACCGTGAATTGGATCGCCGCCGATCCCGATGCAGGTTGATTGTCCATAACCGCGAGACGTTAACTGCCAGACCGCCTCGTAGGTCAGCGTCCCAGAACGCGAGATCACGCCAATGTTACCGGGCTTATGAATGTAGCCGGGCATAATCCCAATCTTGCATTGCCCGGGTGTGATGATGCCTGGACAATTCGGCCCGATCAGGCGCGATTTCTTTCCGCGCATTAGTGCTTTCACCCGCATCATGTCCATCGCTGGAATTCCTTCCGTGATGCAAACCACTAACGCGACTTCGGCATCAACTGCTTCAAGGATCGAATCCGCAGCGGCAGGCGCAGGCACAAACACCATCGACGCGTTGCATCCGGTTTGTTGTCGCGCTTCCCAAACAGTATCGAATACCGGCACTTTGCCCTCGAACATTTGGCCGCCTTTCCCCGGTGTGACGCCGGCAACCACGTTTGTGCCGTAGTCCATGCATTGCCGGGTGTGAAACGCCCCCGCGCTGCCCGTGATGCCCTGCACAACGAGTCGCGTGTTTTTATCAACAAGGACGGACATGACTAACCAGCCTTGCGCTTGTGGATCACGACCTTGTTTTCATCAGGATCGTAAACAATCGCGGTCCAGCAGACTGGTGTCTCGCTTTTGTCCAAGAAAAACCTCGCTCCGCTCTTCTTCAATTTGTCAATCGTCGCATCAATGTCGTCCACCTCGAAGGCGATAGCCGTGCCCTGACTACTCGGCGTCCATTTTGGATCAATGTTTGTAATTGCGAAAACTCCGTAGCCTACTTCGTACTCGATCCATTTTCCGCCTGCCAATTCTTCGCTCGGTTTGAGACCAAGAACATCTTCGTAAAAGGCGCGGGCGCGCTTCATATCTGTCACTGACGAACCCGTGAATGCTATTTCTTTGATCATTTGCCGCGATTCTTCAGGAAGGCTTTCGCTTGTGCACGACGAGCTTGTTTCCGTCGGGGTCGCGAAATTGTGCCATCCAGCAAACGGGCGTTTCAGATTTTTCAATATCGAAGCTGACACCGCGGTCTTTGAGCTTCGCTATGGCAGTATCGATGTCGCCAACTTCAAACGCGACTGTTGTTCCATCGCGCGAAGGTTGCCAAGCCGGATGACAACCCACTCCGATCGTTGTCGGGCCAAGATCGTACTCGACCCACCCACCATCCATTTGTGTGCGCGTAGGCTTTAACTCCAGCGTCTCCTGATAGAATTTCCGCGCGCGCTCTTTATCGGAAACCGCAATGGCAACAAAGGCCACTTCGTTTGTGATCATTTGCAGACTCCTTTCTCGTTTTCTGGTTTGAGTTTGTGAATTATGAGCTTGTTTCCGTCGGGATCTTGCACCACCGCCATGTGACAACACGTCGTTTCAAAGGGCTCAGCGGCGAACGGCACACTTTGATTTCTGAGCTGTTTAATCGCTTGGTCGAAGTTTTCCACCTCGAGCGCGGCACCAGTCCCCTGATCTGACGGCTTCCAATCCTCGCCCATATTCGCGATCGCGAGCGTGTTATCGCCGACAGTGTACTCGATCCATTTTCCGCCCATCATTTCCTCTGAGACGTGCAGACCAAGTACGTCCTCATAAAACTTTCGGGCTCGCGGGATGTCCGTTACGGGAATACCGACAAAACCGATTTCCTTGATTTTCATCCTGCGGACTTCTTTTGTTGTTGTTCCAACCAATCTGTGATGATCCGAATAATTTTCGGATCAAACGGCGCCTGTTTATCAGCAAACGCATCTGCCATGCTCAGATAATGCTGTCCGCCGTGTCCCATCTCGGGCACTTGGATAAAACGCGCCGCACCGGAAACGTTTGTGTTCACAATTTGCGCAATCAGCTCAGAATCGTCGCGGCCCATGATCCAGTCGAACTGTCCGTGCAAGGTTAAGGCCGGGACTTTCACGCGAGACCAGGCGGCTGCGAGATTCAGCTTCTGCAAGTCTTGATAAAACTTCAGTGGTCGTCCGTAAAGATGCGTTTGGTCTTTTCCTTCAGGCCACAGTTCTGCAAGCTCCGGGTTTTCTTTCAAAATCTCCGGAACGCTGCGGCCGTTGATCAGCCACTCGTAGTAAAGTGTGGTGGCGGCCTTTATCCGATCAGTTACTTCGCCCGGCGATTTTTTCATCAGCGCAAAACGCCGCCGCTCGATGTCGAGCATGTGCTCAAACCACGTTTTGACCCAACCGCCGATGGTGATGTAACCACGGACCTGCGCCTGTTCTGGTTGTGTCTCCGGAACCAAAGGCGCAAATCCGCCGCCGTTGCTGCTGCCAAAAATGTACACGCGGTCCGAGTCGATGAAGTCGTAGTTTTTCAGTGCGCGGAACGCAGCGCGGTACCCAGCAAGCTCCGTTTCGAAATCGGTTTGCGAACAATCGCCTTCGCTATCGCCGCAGCCCGGCTTGTCAATCTTGAACAGGCAAAACCCTGGCGCTTGCGCGAGCCCGCGCAAAATCAATCCGATCGTATCTTTCGTGTCAGCCGGTGCTTCAACCGAGTCGCAACTCAGCCAACCGGTAAGAAACACGACTGGCAATTTCCGTTTCGCGGCACGCGGCTTGGTGATGATGCTGCGCAAGCGTTTGCCGTCGGGCATTGTCACCGAGTCGTAGATCACGTCGACGTTCGGATAACTCTCGCGCGGCGATTTCGATTTGCGCGGAAGCTCCTCTGCTGAAACCGCGGCGGTAAACGCAAGGAATATGACTACAGGCCTCAGTTTCATTTGCCCTCTGCCGCTTTGACGACCTTTTGCGCCGCATCGGCGAGATCGTCCGCTGCGATTAGCGCGAGGCCGCTTTCCTTCAACAGTTGTTTGCCGCGCTCGACGTTTGTTCCCTCCAGACGAACCACGAGCGGCACCGACAACTTCACCGCTTTCGCGGCATCGATGATACCCTCCGCGATCACGTCGCATTTCATGATGCCACCGAATATGTTTACCAGGATCGCTTTCACTTTCTTGTCGGCGATAAGGATTTTGAACGCTTCGGTCACCTGCTCTTCCGTCGCGCCGCCCCCGACGTCGAGAAAGTTAGCAGGTTCGCCGCCATAGAACTTGATAATGTCCATTGTGGCCATAGCTAGTCCCGCGCCATTGACGAGACACGCTATGTTGCCGTCGAGCCCAATATAATTAAGTCCATGTTTTGACGCTTCGACTTCGCGTGGATCTTCTTCGGCTCTGTCGCGCATCTCAGCGATCTCCGGATGGCGATAAAGCGCGTTGTCGTCAAAGTTGAACTTCGCATCCAGCGCGAGGACTTCGCCTTTTTTCGTAACGACCAACGGATTGACCTCGACCATCGAGCAATCGAACGCAATGAAAGTGCGATAAAGCCCTTCGAATAATTTCGATGCGTTCTTTAGCTGCGACGATTCGAAACCGACTTGTTTTGCGAGCTTCCGCGCCTGGTAGGGCTGCAGGCCGGCCAACGGGTTAATCGGCTCGCGAATAATTTTTTCCGGCGATTTTGCGGCAACGGCTTCGATTTCGACGCCGCCATCATTGCTGGCGACAATCAGAGGCGCAGCGGTCGCGCGATCGAGCAACACGGCAAAATAGATTTCACGCGCAATATCGGCTGATTCGGCCACGAGAATTTTGTTCACCAAACGACCGTCCGGACCGGTCTGGTGCGTCACCAGAATTTGTCCGAGCATTTTTGCCGCAACGTCGCGGACTTCGTCAGGCGTTTTGCGAACGTGTACACCGCCCTTAAATCCGTTCTTGAAA
>DATFXP010000121.1:0-7735 GCA_035315785.1 Candidatus Udaeobacter sp.
TTGCGTCGCAGTCGTGCGGCCAATCACGCAAACCTTGTTCGCGCTGCGCACGTCCTGCGCCGTGAACGGCACGCCGTCAGCCAGCGGCCATTGGCGAATATCAAAGTAATCCGCCGATTCTCCGTAAATCCGGGTGAACCAATTTTGATTTCCAGCCGCTACCTGCGTCGTTGAAACAACTTCTTCGCTAACGCTCGTTACGCCGGGCACTTCCCGACGGATTGCTTCGGCGTCTTCAATCTTCAACGTGCCTGCGCCGCCCCATCCAGTGCGGATGCCACTGGAGGTGGTGCTACCGGAAAAGATCAGGATTACATTTTCGCCGAGGCTTGCGATCTGTGATTCCACCTGTGCCTTAGCGCCGTTGCCGATCCCGACCATCGCGATGACCGCGCCGACGCCGATGATGATACCGAGCGCAGTAAGCACCGAACGCATTTTGTTTCGTCGCAACGCGCGATAGGCAACGGTAAGTGTGGGCGCGATGCGCATCGGAAGAATGAATCGTTAGATCGGTTCGGCGTCGCCGCGGCCGTTTCTTGACTGCGCCTGTGCATCCGAACGCCGGGTCACGAAGTGATCGTCGCGGATCAGCCCATCCCGCATAATAACGTTGCGCTTCGCATAAGCGGCGATGTCCTGCTCGTGCGTGACCATGATGATGGTGATGCCGCGCTGATTGAGCTGCTGGAAGATGGCCATGATCTCGACGCTGGTTCGACTGTCGAGATTGCCGGTTGGTTCATCCGCCAGCAACATTTCGGGCTCGTTGATCAACGCGCGCGCGATCGCGACTCGCTGTTGCTGACCGCCGGAAAGTTGACTCGGAAAATGGTCCCCACGACCAGTGAGTCCGACCGATGCGAGCACGCGATCTGCTCTTTCGCGAAGTTGCGCATGTGACAGGTGATGCGCGCTGTAAATCAGCGGCAATTCCGCGTTCTCGCGCGCAGACGTGCGCGCCAGCAGATTGAAACTTTGAAACACGAAACCGAGTTTCCGATTCCGAATCTCTGCGAGCTGATCGCGATTGAGGCCTGAAACGTCTGCATTATCCAGGAAATACTGACCCGAACTCGGCCGGTCGAGGCAGCCTAGGATATTCATCAGCGTCGATTTACCTGAGCCGCTCGCGCCCATTAACGCGACGAATTCGCCTCGTTTGATTTCCAGCGAAACGCCGCGCACGGCCGGCACTTCCATTTCACCCGTGCGATAGATCTTGTGTACGTCGAGGAGCCTAACGAGCGCGCCATTGTTCATCTCGGATGTTTTATTAACACCTCGCTTCAGCGAGGTGATTATTCACGACCTCGCGACTACGAACCGCTTCAGCGGTTTTTCGATCCCATGTGAAAACCGCTGAAGCGGTTATGGTCCCGTCGAGTCGGCGATCACCGCGCTGAAGCGCGGTGTTAATGGCAGGCCATTGGTGGTCAGCGGGTTTTTGCAAGAATTGCATGACAAGCTACGGAAATCTTCGACCACCGGAGAATGGATTCGCCGGCGTAGACGCAGGCTGGGATTTTGTCGCCATCTCGGCGATCACAACGCGATCGCCTTCCTTTGATCCTTCAACGACTTCGGTCACAACGCCGTCGCTGATTCCGGTCTTAATTTGCACCGGCTTCGGTTGGCTGCCGGACAAGACATAAACCGTGCGCTCGCTCGTAGTTCGCTCGTGTCCACTCACGCCACGTCCACCCCGCCACGATGGCGATCGTGATCCGGTTTCAGTCGCTCCTGCTTCAGCAGGCCGATAACGCAGGGCGGCGTTTTTGATTTGAAGCACGTTGTCCTTGCGGGCGGCGATAATTGAAACATTGGCGGTCATTCCCGGTTTCAATTTCAAATCCGCATTGCTTACGCCAATCACCGTGTCGTAGGTGACGACATTCTGCACCGTAATCGGCGCATTCCGAACCTGCACAACTTTGCCGTGGAACGTCTGGGTTGGGAATGCATCTACCGTGAAATCGACGTCCTGTCCGACTTTGACGACGCCGACATCCGCTTCAGCCACATTCGAATCGATCTGCATCTTCGTAAGATCATTTGCGATTTGAAAAATCACCGGCGCCTGCAAACTGGCGGCAACGGTCTGGCCTACGTCGACGCTGCGCGAGATCACGACGCCATCGATAGGCGAGGTGATCGTGCAGTGATCGAGGTCAGCTTTCGCTTTGTCCAACGCGCCTTGTTTGATTTTCGCATTTGCTTCGGCTTGATGAAGATTCGCCATCGCCTGATCCAGGTCCGCCTGCGACGACGTTTTTCTGGTAAAGAGGTCCTGAGTGCGCTTCGCGTTGATTCTGGCCAGTTCGAGCGCAGCCTGCGCGCTCGCGAGGTCGCCTTCGGCTTGAGTAACGGTGGCCTGGAAAAGCGCCGGATCGATCTGCGCCACCACCTGGCCGGCTTTGACCTGTGAATTGAAATCCACGAACAACTTTGAGATGTTCCCGGAGACCTGGCTGCCCACCTGCACGTTGACCACCGGATTGAGCGTGCCGGTGGCGGTCACCGCCTGAGTAATTGGGCCGCGTGTGACGGTTGAAGTTTGATAGGTTGCGACGCCATTATCCCGCAAGTGCCGAATAACAAACGTAAGTAGCAACAGTGCGCCGATTACGATAACCCAGGGCAAAAAACGTTTCATTTAATTCGCAGATTGACGCCACGATAAGTAAGAGACAGGACAAACCGATGCGCCGCTACATCCAAATCTATTCAATCATCCTGCGCAACTCGCTTATTCGGGACATGAGTTTCAAGGCGAACTTCCTATTGTGGATGGTGGTGGAGGTTCTTTGGTTCTGCGGCCAGATCGTTTTTTTCAGCATCATTTTTGGGAATGTCGATCGAATCGGCGACTGGACGAAGTGGGAAGTGGTGCTGCTGGTCGGCACACACCAGATTATCGCGCAGCTCTTCCAGGCGTTCTTTTTCGTGAATGTCGCAAACATTCCCGAGCTCGTGCGCACTGGAAAACTGGATTCCATTCTGGTTTTGCCAATCGACAGCCAATTCGCGGTTTCCACGAAACAATTCGGGCTCGACAGCATTGTCAACGCGCTGCTTGGCGCCGTCGTGGTTCTTGTTTCGCTGTTCAAGCTGAACGTCGTGCCGAACCCCCTTTCCATTTTGCTTTATATTGTTGCCCTTGGTTTCGGCATCGCGGTGCATTACTCGATCATGCTCGGCTTGGCTGCGTTCAGCTTTTGGATCGTCCGCGCGCAGGGACTGGTGTATGGCTATTTCAACTTTCTCAACATCGCGCGTTATCCGGATGTGATTTTCCCGTGGCTTTTCCGACTAATTTTTGGGTGGGTGATTCCGGTGGTGATCATTGCGAATATTCCGGCGCGGTTGCTCATCAAATCACTCGGTCAACCGTTTCCTTTGATGCTGCACCTGGTCATCGCGTCGACGATTGTATTCTGGCTTTCTCGTGTGTTTTGGAAATTTGCGCTGGCACACTATTCCAGCGCCAGTTCGTAGGCTGCTCCCGCCTCGCTGTGTCGAGGCGATCATCGACCAGTAGAACACGGCGACTGAGCGCCGTTGCTACAACATTTTTACCGCAACCGCTTCGGTTTGCTATGGGCAGAATTGGCAGGCAGAGCGCCTGCTCTACGGTGCTGATGTAAAGGAACGTCGGTCTCTGTTGACGAAAGCTAGCTCGACCGCGACGCTCGATTAGCTTAGGTAAATCTCGGCGATGATTATTGAAGTAAAAGTTCCGTCGGTTGGAGAGTCGGTGACCAGTGGAGTCGTCTCCACCTGGCACAAGAAGTCGGGGGAATTCGTGAACGAAGGCGAACCCCTTTTCGCACTCGAGACGGACAAGGTCTCCACCGATATCGTGGCCGAAAAATCCGGCGTAATCGAAACGAAAGTGCCCGAAGGCCAGGAGGTGAAGATTGGCGAAGTCGTTGCGGTAATAGACGATTCGAAGCAGACGTCGGAACAAGACAGGGAAGAAAAACCAAAAAAGAAAGAGCCTGAAGCAAAGAAGGAAGGACAAGAGCAACCTGTAGCCGCGGGCGTCGACGGCGGCAGGTCGACGGTCGCTGCGAAAGAGGAACGTGCCCAGCCAGCATCATCGCCCAGGGCTACAGCTCTCTCGCCCGGAGTTCGCCGGATTGTGGAAGAAGAAAAGCTCGATCTGGAAAAGATCACTGGGACCGGTCAGGGCGGTCGGTTGACGAAAGCCGACGTGCTGAAAGCGGTGGAAAACCGGAGTAGAGCCAAACCATCCGATGTCGTCATGGCGAAGGCGAAGGAGGAGATTGAACCTCGCGAAGTTCAACCATCCGGCGAAGCCCGCTTCGTTCGCAAGAAGATGTCACCGCTGCGGCGCAAGATTGCGCAGCAACTGGTGATGGCGCAGCACACCGCGGCGATTCTCACCACATTCAACGAATGCGACATGAGCACGGTGCAGGAATTGCGCCGGAGCAAGCAAGATGAGTTTACAAAGAAGCATGG
Organism: Candidatus Udaeobacter sp.; assembly: GCA_035315785.1. Classification (GTDB taxonomy): domain Bacteria; phylum Verrucomicrobiota; class Verrucomicrobiia; order Chthoniobacterales; family UBA10450; genus Udaeobacter. The sequence continues at coordinate 4,489 of DATFXP010000121.1, forward strand.
CGTCAAACTCGGGCTGATGTCGTTCTTCGTGAAAGCGGCTGTCGAAGCGCTCAAAGCGGTACCCGTAGTGAACGGCCGGATCGACGATGATGATTTTATCCAAAACAAATTTTACGATATTGGCGTCGCGGTGGGCACGGAGCGAGGACTTGTGGTGCCGGTAGTACGCGACGCTGATAAGAAAAGTTTTGCAGACTTGGAGCGCGACATCGCCGGTTACGCGGAACGTGCGCGTGAAGGAAAGTTGAAGCTTGAAGATCTCCAGGGTGGCACATTCACCATTACGAATGGCGGCGTTTATGGTTCGCTCTTCGCCACTCCGATTTTGAATCCGCCGCAGAGCGGCATTCTCGGGATGCATAAAATCATGCCGCGCCCCATGGCCGTGGACGGGAAAGTGGAAATTCGCCCGATGATGTATCTCGCGCTCAGCTATGATCACCGGGCCATCGACGGGAAAGAAGCAGTTACGTTCCTTATAAAAGTGAAGGAGTGCATCGAAGATCCGAAAAATTTTCGGCTGGATTTTTAGAATGCTCCCTTCAGTTGATGTACCCTTCTCAGTAACACCTGGCTTTAGCCAGGTGCTCCTCGCAACGGAGTGAACGAGCCGTTTCAACGGCTTTCTCGAATACTGACTCAAAAAGCTATTGAAACAGCTATGTCCTCTTTTGGGCCGCGTTTACACCGGGCTGAAGCCAGGGTGTTAATGAGAAGTCGTGTGGCTAGTTGCGTCTGCGATTCTTTTCGCGAATGCTGAGTCACAAACAGTATGGAAAAATTTGATGTTGTTATCATCGGCTCTGGGCCGGGCGGTTATGTTGCTGCCATCCGATCCGGCCAGCTGGGATTGAAGACCGCCCTTGTTGAAAAAGACAAAGATTTGGGCGGCACCTGCTTGAACGTGGGGTGTATCCCGAGCAAAGCGCTTCTCACGTCGAGCGATCATTTCATGTTCGTAAAAAAAGAGGCGGCGAAGCACGGCATCGTGATCGACAACGCGCGTGTCGATCTGGCAAAGATGCAGGAGCGGAAGAACAAGGTTGTAAAGACATTCAATAGCGGCGTGCGGTCGCTGATGAAGACGAACAAGGTGACGGTATTCGAAGGCCTCGGCACAATCAGCGCGCCAGGGAAAGTTTCGATCAAATCGTCTAACGGCCAGACACAGGAAGTCGAGACGAAGAATATCGTCATTGCAACCGGCAGCGCGCCGGCGGAATTGCCGTTTGCGAAATTTGACGGCAAAACAATCGTCAGCAGCACAGAAGCGCTGGAGTTCACCGAACCGCCAAAGAAACTCGTTGTGATCGGTGCCGGCGCAATTGGCCTCGAACTGGGTTCTGTCTGGAACCGTCTTGGCTCGGAAGTGACGATGCTGGAATTTCTACCGCGCATCGCGCTCGGGTTCGATCTCGAGCTATCGAACTTGCTTCAGCGTCTGCTGACACAACAGGGCATGGCTTTCCACCTAGAAGCAAAGGTAAGCGCGGTAAAAGTGGACGACGGCGGGGCGACTGTGACCGCAACGAAGGATGGCCAGGAACTGAAATTCGACGGAGACAAGGTCCTCGTTTCAGTCGGTCGTCGGCCGTTCTCGGATGGTTTGGGCGCGGAGAAAATCGGCGTCGCGCTCGATGAAAAGAAGCGCATCAAAGTAGACGAGCATTACCGCACGAATGTCGAAGGTATTTATGCCATCGGCGACGTGATCACCGGGCCGATGCTCGCACACAAAGCCGAAGACGAAGGCATGGCCTGCATCGAAATCATTGCCGGCAAGGCAGGGCACGTAAATTACCAGGCAATCGCCAGCATTATCTACACAAACCCCGAACTCGCCGGTGTTGGCCTCACTGAAGACCAGGCGACAGAGCAGAGAATTGACGTGAAAATCGGCAAATTTCCATTTCGCGCCAACAGCCGAGCGCTTACCGGCGATGACGTGGAAGGCATGGTCAAGTTCGTCGCCGACGCCAAAACCGATCGCGTGCTCGGCGCACACATTTTGCATCATGCCGCTTCAGAGTTAATCGCTGAAGCTGTTTCAGTGATCGAATTCGGCGGCAGTTCCGAAGACATCGGGCGCACCACTCATTCTCACCCCACCTTGAGCGAGGCCGTCAGAGAAGCCGCGCTTAATGTCGACAAGCGAGCGTTGCACATCATTAACCGCTAAATCCGTAACGCGTCGAATTGTCGACGTGAAACAGATTTGAAAAATTGTAGGGCAGGCGCTCGGAGTGCCGAATTGATGACGGGGCGATGCGCCTGGCATAGAAATCATTTCGCGAGTTGGGCCTCTCGTCGCCGAACTACGTTCAACGTCACGATCGCGGAGGCGCCACAAATAATTGCGCCGACTGCGAGCGCCAGGGAGGTGCCTACCCAGTGCGCAACGGCTCCGGCTTCCAGGCTGCCAAGCGGAATCATCGCGCCGAACACCAGCGACCACACCCCCATGACGCGTCCACGCATTTCATCGGGGACGATGGTTTGCAGCACGGTGTTGGAAGTTGAGAAAAACAGGAGCATTCCGAACCCGGCGGCAAAGAGGAGCATGAGCGCAAGCGGAAAGCTTTTGATGAACGCAAGCGCCAACATCGCTATGGAAAATAGCCAGACGCCGCCGAGTGCGATTTTGCGCGGGGTGTAAAGATGTCCAAACGTCGCGACCAGCAGGGCACCGACCAATGCCCCGGTTCCGCTCGCCGACATCAGAATCCCGTAACCATTTGCGCCGCGTCCCAGTACATCGCGTGCAAATGCCGGCATCAAGACCGCATACGACCAGCCGAAGACGCCAACCGCTAGAAAAAGCAGCAAAATTGTGCGTACACGCGGGTGTTTCATGGAGTAAACGATTCCCTCCCATGCATGCTCGCCCGCCGAAGCAATTTCGATTCGCCGCTCAAAAGGCGGCAGACGCATCAGCAAGAAACCGGCAATCACAGCGATAAAACTGAGCCCGTTTAGGAAAAAACACATCGCCACGCCTACGGCGCCGATCATTAATCCTGCAACGGATGGCCCTATCACGCGCGCGCCGTTCACGATCGAGCTGTTGAGCGATATCGCGTTTAGTAAATCCTCCCGACTCGTCATTTCCACGGTGAAGGCCTGGCGCGCGGGCATGTCGAACCCCATGGAGATGCCATTTAGCGCTGCGACGACCATGATAAACCCGGTGGAGGCGAACCCGAGCGAGACGCCTGCAGCCAGCAAAAATGCGCAAAGCATTTGGGCG
>DATFXP010000122.1:0-12520 GCA_035315785.1 Candidatus Udaeobacter sp.
CTGCCGCGCAGATCTGTAGCTATGACAAACACAAAGCAACGAACCGCTGCAAAGCGGAACGCTAAGAAAGCAGCGCGAACTGCGCGACGGAAGCGAACTATTGCGCATCTGCCGAAGAAAACGCGCATCGCGCTCGGCAAACAGGGAGCCAAGATTGGACGGGAGAAACGACGAAAATGAAACTCGTTGAGCGTTTTCGAATGATCTGATCACGATTCGTGCGCAAATCGTCCCGCATTCGATTGCCTGGGCCCTTAGACGCTTTATTTTCGGCCACCTTTTCTGCCACCTCTGCGGGAGCTTGATTTGCTTCGCTTTTTCCCGCGACCTCCTCCGCCCTTCTTCCTGCCACCTTTGTCTGATTTATTTACTGTCGCCCATGCACTGTGTTCCGCTTCTTTGCTACTAATGCCGCACTTTTTATAGCCCTTGTCGATCTTATGGGCCTTGCGCTTTTGCTTCGAAGTGTATTTCTTTTTGCTTCCTCGTGCCATAGGTCCTCCATATGAAGTATTCGTTAAACGAACGCATCTAGACGACGGATCGGATTTGATTACTTCGCGGGGCTAACATGGCTGCTTGGAAGTCTTGCTGGGTGATGGAACTGTCAAACATGAATACATTCTCACAATTCCTTCACAACTTGCTTGGAATCGGTACTGAACCAAGAAACTTAACATTTCTGCAAGTTTCAGTTCGCGGCGTAATTGTTTTCATCGCCGCCCTGATCATGGTAAGACTAGGCAGTAAACGTTCGCTTGCCGAAAAGACGGCGTTCGACGCTGTCTTCATAGTTATCATCGGCTCCATGCTGGCACGGGCGATTAATGGATCAGAGGCCTTTTTCGCAACACTGGGCGCTGGATTTGTTCTCGTGTTTCTGCACCGGCTTTTCGGTATTGCCGCGTACTATTCACATACTTTTGGTATCCTGGTTAAGGGCAAACCAGTGCGGCTCGTACAGGAAGGCAAGTTGCAGCAGCCAAACATGCGGTGGGAACACATTTCCAAACATGATCTAGAAGAAGATATGCGGCTTGATGCGAAAACGGAGGACCTATCAAAAATACAAGTTGCGCGGCTTGAGCGCAGTGGAGACATCAGCTTCATCAAAGCGTAATCGCTTCTGACAGAAGGCTAAACGTCGCTGAGTCTCACGAACTAAGGTTTTGGACGATGACAATTGTTGGCTCAGTATTAATTTCTTGAAAGAACACGATATGTCTGAACCAACCTTAACGATTACCGACAACCGCACCGGCAAATCGTACGCACTACCGATTGAGAATGGAACTGTGCGCGCGATGGATTTGCGCCAGATTAAAAGAGACGCGGACGATTTCGGGTTGATGACCTACGACCCGGCATTGATGAACACCGCGTCCACCAAAAGCTCGATCACCTTCATTGACGGCGACAAAGGAATTCTCGAGTACCGCGGCTACCCGGTGGAACAACTCGCGGAGAGATGCAGCTTTTTAGAAGTCGCACACCTGATTCTTTTCGGAGAGTTGCCTAACGAGGAACAGTTGACAGCGTGGACCTATGACATCACACATCACACCTTCGTCCACGAAAATATCAAAACGCTGATGCAGGCGTTTCGTTACGATGCGCATCCGATGGGAATGTTCATCAGCACTGTCGCTGCGCTTTCAACCTTTTATCCCGATGCTAACAAGGTTAGCGATGCCGACAATCGGATGGCACAAATCAAACGCCTTATCGCCAAGGTGCCGACGATCGCCGCGTACACTTACCGCCACAATCGTGGCTTGCGTTACATCTATCCACTTAACGATCTGAGCTATACCGGCAACTTCTTGAACATGATGTTTAAGATAACGGACGCCAAGTACACGCCCAACCCAACGCTCGAACGCGCGCTGGACGTGCTTTTCATTCTGCATGCCGACCACGAACAGAATTGCAGTACGAACGCGATGCGCGCAATTGGTTCCAGCTGCGTAGATCCCTACAGTGCGATGGCTGGCGCAGCAGCGGCGCTATATGGTCCGCTGCACGGCGGCGCGAATGAAGAGGTGCTTAAAATGCTCTCGCGTATCGATAACACACGCAACATTCCGGATTTCATTCAACGCGTTAAGAACGGCGAAGGCAGATTAATGGGTTTCGGCCACCGCATTTATAAAAGTTATGATCCTCGCGCCCGCATCATTAAGCGAGTAGCGGATGAAGTATTCGAGGTCACCGGGCGCAATCGCTTACTCGACGTCGCGCTGGAGCTCGAACACATTGCGCTGGAAGACGAATATTTCATCTCGCGCAAGCTCTACCCGAATGTCGACTTTTATTCCGGCATTATCTATCAGGCGATGGGTTTACCCGAGGCAATGTTTCCGGTGATGTTCGCTATCCCGCGCACCGTAGGCTGGCTCGCACAATGGCAGGAGATGATCAGCGATCCGGAGCAAAAGATCGCCCGGCCACGGCAAATCTATGTTGGACAGCCGCGCCGCGATTTGCCGAAGCAAAAAGCTTAGCGGCCTGATAGCTTCCGTTCAGAGTCGGTCAGGATTCGCTAGAATCGAGGCAACGGGGTAACGCCGTTGTCTCACAGCTGAGCGAAGCCAGGCCAAGCTACTGGTTATTCACCACCGTTTGCGGTGCCGGGTTGTTCAGTTGGAGTTGTGCACTTACTTTTTGCAATCCAACAGTGAGCGCTTCCACTTGTTTTTGCAGTCGCTCGACTTTGCGGTGCTCTTTCAAAAACTCATTAAGCAACAACGCGTTGACTTGCTCGTAGCGCACTGTGTATGGCCTGCCCTTGGGATCGCGAATAACCATGGCTGGATTTACTTTTTCCACTTCTTCAGCCACCGCCGGTTTCAGATCCGTTTCGTGATCCCGAGTATGGGGAACGTCTGCTCTGGTTGTCAAGAAAACTCAGCTTGAGTGCTCGATTCGGAGCATCATCAGCGTTTACTGACGAACCAATGAAACAATTTCCGCCGCCGAGATGCCGCTTCGGCAATCCAGATTGTTCCGCCTTGAAAGCAGTGAGTAACAGCCCAGCCTAATCAGAACAGGTTTACTGATACTGAAGGTAGCTATTTTGGCACATTCCCTTTTCCGTAGTTCACCCACGGCTGGGTTCCAAAACTCCAATAAATATCCACGACGCGCATCGGTCCGGGTTTCGCTCGCCAGCGCATCAATGCCTGAACCATCACCTGGTCTAAACCAGGAACTGCATTGCCTTTCACATCAGAGAATCGCTCATCGTACACTGCGGTAACCGTAAATCCCTTCAAAATGGTCACCTGGGTAACCGCCCCCTGCCCATCAACAACCATACGATAAGCGCCTGTGCCGCCGACTTGAGTGCCAGCGTAACCCTCAAGCTCACTGGGAATGGAAGGATGCGGAGAATAACTAAATGTCTGTTTGATGTCTGCCTGGGACCTTACGACAAGATGGACAGGCTTTTTTTCCGCAAGGCCTGCATTTGCCGATCCCCCCTTCGTTTGCTTTGGCGGCTCCGTACCAAAGGACATGCAAAGCAAAATGCTGGTTAGAGTAATCGATGCAACCAACGATCTTGTGACAAAACGCATTGCTGAACTCGTGGCCATTAAATGTCAATCACGATAAGGCATTTCGCAACAAGTTGGCCTTCGGATTATAATAACCTGCCCGGCAGGTGAGCGGTGAACGCGCCCTTCGGAAGACGGCAATCTGGTTTGCTGATCGTAACAGCGTCCGTCCCCCCACTACTCACACTGGTGTTGTTAACCGCGAGTTTTGGAAAACTGTGCCCTGTTTGTAAAGAATTCGCTGCAAGGAAGCATAGCCGCGCTTTTGAGTTTGACCGTCAAGAGAGCCGCACTAGCGTCGTCTCACAATGAAACAGGGAATTAATCAAATAACGATTCTTCGCCTGGCCTTCGCCGTTGCTGTCTGCTTGAGGCTGTCAGCCGTTTGGCTCCAAGCCCAGGCGACAGCCAGTGGATCCAAAACATCAGAAGGCGAAAAGCTAGAGCGACAGATGGCTAGTGACATCCAGGCAAAAAACTGGACGGCCGTTGAAGCAAGAATAGCCGAGGGCTTTCAATCCGTTCACCCGGATGGAGTCCGAGACAGAGCCGGTGAAATTGCGCTTCTGAAAAAAATGAACTTCGGTGCATTTACGTTGAGCGATTTCAAATCAAACACCATTGGTGACAACATTGTTGTTACGTTCACTATGACAGTTGCAGAAACAATCGATAGCAAGCAACTACCTGCCAAACCCGCTTACCGTCTCAGCGTGTGGAAAAAAGGAGTGAACGGCTGGCAATGGATCAGTCACGCAAATTTCACTCCGATTCGTTAGAACGATAAGGAGTTGGCTTTCGAAGCGCTCTTTGCAGGCCTATAGAAAGCGCTTGAACGGGCTCTTCCGAGCGCGCAGTTGTCAGTTCCCGGACCCATTCTTCCGGAGTCCTTAGAGAAGTCGTTAAGCATTAGCCGACGTCGGTCGACTGCAACGGAAGCACATCCAAACCGTAACCCCCAACGCGAATTGTTCATCGGACGTTCAAACATGAATATTGCAAAGAGTTTTTATTCGTTCGGAATCGTGAATACAGACTGGTGACGCTCGCCGATCGTACGATTCGCGAACAGCGTCATCAAGAGCGGCAGCTCGCAGAGCAGCGCGCTACGAAGCATCAGTTTCAGGCGAGAAACTGGTGTGTCTTGGATGGACGAAATTATCGCGTTGCTCGACGATTACTTCTATTGGCTAGAGCACAATTTTAATCGCAGAACGCGCTGAGTTTCTCGATTAATTCTTTGACACGTGAGATACAGATATCGTCGCTGCAAGATTTGCAGCGCGCGGTCGCTTGCCGCAACAGCGCGCCGAACAGTGTCGAGTTCAAAATACAGTTCAGCTTTTGAACTGGACCATTAAGCTTTTTGTGTCACTCCGGTTTGCATCAGCATTCGATTGCGCAAGAATTTCACACTTTTTGTGAAATGCCGAACTTGAAATTCTTTAGATAACATTGTGGAGACAAATTCAATTGCCCAAGATTTAAGCCGGAATTTTTCCTTCTGGTTTGCGATCTCAAGTCCGTTCCTCGGTGTTCTCCTCGGACTCCTCGCGGCGGCGTTTGTTTGCAGGTGACCCGCAAAAGTCATGAGTATAATGCCGTTCATATTCGTTTTAATCATCGTACTGTTCGGTTTCGATTCGAGCAGACAGGTCAAAACCCGCAGTCAACGCACTCGGGTAGCCGAAGGTTCGGAACCGCTCACATGACGCAGTGATGTTTGATCGGTGGTACGCTAATTGCTTGCCTCCCTTCATAGAATCGCGCCAAAATCGCTGCCGGTTGGCGGATGGTAAATGATCTCCGTTGCGCATTTCATCAACGATTCCTAATCGCTTTACGAAGCACTGCGTTTTATGATTGAATGCCGCCGTGGGGTTTCGCGAACCAGCCTACGCAGTTTTGTCGGCCGTGTTGGGTTTCGTGGCTTTGATATTTGGGATGCTGACAGTTTTCTTTGTGTTTGCGGCAATCCGCGGCGCACTAAACGCAGCCATACCCCACGTTGCGGCTCGGTTTAACGCGATACTCATTTGTTTTGTCGTGGCTATTGTGTCTGGCGTTTTGGCTGCCGTGTGTTGGCGTCTCATGTACAAATGTATGAAAGCAGCAGGTCGCCAATAGCTGTGAGTCATTTTTTTGATGGTACAAAAAAGCAAAAACTCTTTCCGCTTCGCAAACATTTCTAACCAATCGATGCAGCTAACTCCGAAAGTATTCGCGAGCAGGCTGGCCCCAACTCGAAGCAACTTCAGATTGTTTGCCACGGCGCCCTGCAATGGCCTATATAGGTAAGCGCGGGCGGTTAGCTCAGTGGAAGAGCGTCTCGTTTACGCCGACTGCCTAACAAATCACTCAATTTATCCTCACGCGATCTGACGTGCCCAACGCTAGGTAAATCGCCAAAGCGCAGCCGTAGCCTGTGCGACCAATCGCCGCTTCCAGTTCCAAAAACGCCGCCAGCTTTTCATCGACGCGCTCAATAAAGGGTCCGGCGTTTTCACGCTCGGCCCGCAACAACCCAAAATTGTCGGCCTTCGTGACCCGTACTTGAGACATAGCCGCAACGCCAACCGGCTTTCTTGAGATTGTCGGCGATTACTTCCAAGTACTTCATTTAGAACGTTGTTGGCGTCATTGCTTGTTATTTAAAACGACGCCAAACGATAGCGAACAGCACGATGGCAATGATAGCAGTCACAGCCAAGAAGGCTTTGTGGAAATTAATCTCGCGTATCACCATCGACTCTGTCGGACCGGGCGTGTGTTTCCCCTGTAAGATCGATTCCCGCTCGTCGAGCTTTTTTTCGACAAAGCTCGCAAACTTATCGGCACCCGAAACAAACGGTGTGGCCTGAGTGGTGCTTTCGGCCTTGTCGATGCGTTGCGTGACTGTCTTTCCAGCTGGCGTCGCAGAACCATAATGAAACCGTTCTTGAACGTCTTTAGGCAGTTCACTGAAATAGACCTTTGAAATTCCGCTTTTAGTTCTAAGCACGATCCCGTCTGCTTCTACATGGCTGATCGTGGCGTCTTTGTATATCTTGCCCGTGACAGTTTTGAAGTCCTCAGCAAGTGCAAGTGAAACAAATAGCGTCGCTAGGATTACGATGGCCGCTTTCTGAGGGTTCATGTAATGAATTGTGCCTCCTTCGCTCTTCACACAGCAACGACAAAATGTTTAGCCGCTATTGCTGAAAATTTGCAGGCGACACGCCTGCCACTACACTTATGACAACGGGCGGTTAGCTCAGTGGTAGAGCGTCTCGTTTACACCGAGAGGGTCGGAGGTTCGAAACCTTCACCGCCCATTCTGCATTTTCGATTGCCGATTTCCGATTTGCGATTGAGCAGCTCACGAAAACATATGAGCGACGGCGGCTTCGACATGGATCTTCGTTGTATCGAGAAATGGGATGCCGTTGTGAATCGGATCGCGAAGAATTAGCGGTAACTCTGTTCCGGCGAGAATTACTCCGTCGATGTCACTCGTTGTTTTCATCCGATCGACAATCGCAAGTAATCCGGCGCGGGTCTCGGGAAGAAATTTCCCGGGAACCAGCTCGCTGAAGTATTTCTCATGCAGGTAATCCTGGTCCTCTCTCTCAGGCACGAACAGTTCGATACCCTCGCGCGCGAAAACCTTCGGATAAAAATCTGACTGCATCGTGTAGCGGGTGCCTATCAAGGCCAGCCGTTTCAGGTTTTGCATCTTGGCCGCGGCTCGCGTCGCCTCGACAATACTGATTAGCGGAATCGGTGACCTCGGCACAATCTCATCGAACACAATGTGAGGCGTGTTTGCGGAGATTATTCCAAAATTCGCGCCCGCCCGCGCGAGTTTACCTATTCCCTCGAGCAAGAAAGTACTCATGCCGCTAAGGTCGTTTGCATCCATGAAATCGAGTCCCTTTCTAAGGTCAACACTAACGATGACAAATTCCGGATAATGCCCGTCGCCGGTGCGCTCGCGAAAAAGCGCGATTATCCTTTGGTAGTAGTCCAGTGTACTTTCCGGCCCAAGGCCGCCAACGATTCCAAGCGTTTTCATTTGTTAACGACGATCTTTAAATTATGACGCGACACGTTGCACTTCCTGTTATTTTTGTTGCCAATCGACAGCAGTAAACATCCATGGATCCGTACGCAAAACCAAAAGAGCGAAACATCGGCGTGCACCGACCTAAGATCCGTCACGTGTCGCAATCTGTGGAACCGCGAACGCGGCGCGAACGTCAGGCAGAGAAGCAAGGGGTAGCCGCCGAACGTCGTGCGATCAAAAAGGCTGCGCGGCGACATTTGAAAGACCAGTTGCTGCGAGAACTCGACGAGGTGAATTGAAGCAGCTGGAATAAGTGGATCCCCGCTACACACGTTTACGCTTTGCGTTTCAGCAGCCGCTATTACACTTCGCATCATGCGTCTCACTGGTCCGCGGGTAATCGTCTCGGGGCTGTGGCTGACCCTTTGCGCCATCGCGCTGGCGCAATCGCCAGCTCAACGTAATCCCGACGTTTCTAATAAGGCGTTGATCACAAAGTCGACGCCAGGCATTAATCCCGATGCTTTCAAAAATCAAAGCGTGAGCGCAGCGACTGCAACGCTGCACAAGCTCGCCGATGACTACTACGCGTGGCGCAATGAGAATCATCCGGTCCGCAGCAGCGAGGCCGGACTCCATACCTGGGACGATCGACTGACCGATTATTCGCCAGCCAAAATTGCTGAACGGGCCCAGCGCGTGCGTTCACTCCTGGACAAGGTGCGTGCGATGAAAACCGACAACTGGCCGAAAGACGACCGTATCGATTGGATTCTTTTCCGCTCGCAGCTCGAGAACGCAGAGTTCGGCGATCGCGTCCTAAAATTCGAGTTCACAAATCCGCAGGTCTATACAGACGAATGCACGAACGCCATCTTTTCCTTGTTAAAGAAGGAATACGACACGCCGCGGAAGCGCGCCATCGCGGCTACTGCACGTCTCAAACAGATGCCAGCACTGTTGAAGCAAGGCCTGAGCAATTTGCAAAAGCCGGTGAAACTTTACGCGCAGCTCGCGATTCAGTCCGCCCGCTCGATTGATCCTCTTTTGAATGACAGCCTGATGGCCCTGGATGTGGATCTGTCGCCTAACGAGCATGACGAATTGTTGAAAGAGCGCGACGGGGCGCTCACAGCCCTGCATGCCTACGCCGACGAGCTGGAGAAGCGCATTCCCAAAATGGTGGATTTCACGCCGATGGGCGAAGCGAATTATAACTACTATCTCAAGCACGTTCTGCTGTTACCGCTAAACGGCGTGGAGGTGGAAATGATCGGGCGCGTCGAGCTGGCGCGTTACCGTGCGCTCGAAGCGCTACTGTCCGATCCGAACCTCGCCGATCCCGATCCCAAACGGGCGCCGAACATCCCACCCGATCAGGAATCGTTCTTAAAAGCATACGAGAGTCATGAAAACGAGATGATTAATTTTCTCAAAGAGCACAATTTGGTGACGCTGCCGGGTTACCTTGGCCCGTTTCAAATTCGGCAGTTACCGGAGGCGTTTAAACCAACCAGTCCTGGAGGTTTCATGAATCCTCCGGGCGTTTACGACAAGGATCCGACTGGTTTCTACTTTATTCCGACTTATAACGCTGAGTCGAAAAACTTTTATATTCGAGCTGCGATTGAAGATCCGCGACCAATCCTCGGACACGAAGGCATTCCGGGGCATTTTCTCCAGCTCTCTATTGCAAATCACGTGAGCGATGAAGTCCGTCGCCAGCATGAGGACACCGTCTTCGTTGAAGGCTGGGCGTTATATTGCGAAGAGATGCTGTCCCGCACCGGGCTTTACCCAAACAACTCACCCGCACAGGGACAGATCCTGCGCTTGTCACGATATCGCGCCGCGCGGATTGGCGTCGATGTGAATCTGCACACCGGCCGATGGACTTTTGAACAAGCAGTGAAGTACTTCATGGAGGCGGGTGGGCTGGATCGCGAAGCAGCCGAAGGCGAAGCAGCCGGTGCCGCATCAAGCCCGACACAGAAAATCAGTTACATCACCGGCAAATGGCAGATCATGAATTTGCTCGGCCGTTATAAGGATAAACAAGGCGACAATTTCCGACTCGGTCAATTTCACGACGACCTGATCAAGAACGGCAGCCTACCAATTTCCGTGGTCGAATGGATTCTGCTCGATGATCCGACTGCGATTCAGCAAACGCTAAAATAGCCGATTCGCTGTTTGCCGTTCCGAACCTGCGCGAAGGAGTGCCTGGTTTTACTTAAGGCAACGATGCGCATGCCCCTAGGGAGTTACTAGAGTATTCCGGGGATCTGGTAGTACGCGCGTATCTAATGCAAACAAGAATGTTGAATGAAATGCTGTTGAAAGGTCGCCCCGAATAACGCAAGGTGCGAACTCCTCGGCATTTACGGCGAAAGGGTCCTGCCGCTACCTTCGGCTCGACTGAACAAGCTCAATCTTTTCCGAGCAAAAAACCTCAATTATTTTCTGATTTTTGGGAACTTGAGACACTGGAGGCCGTAATTTGAATGTGTGACGGAGTCGTCTGCCCTCCTTGCGCTGGCTAACGATCCCGTGTGGTTCTGCATGAGGGCTGAGCCAAAGCGAGAGCATCTCGCGGCAACCGCATTACGGCGTCGGTTTGGAATCGAGTGTTTATCGCCACGATTGCGTTTTCGGAAGCTGACGCAAAGAGGGCCTGTGTGGTTCGTGGAAGCGATGTTTCCTGGCTATTTGTTTGCGAAGTTTGTCTATTCCACTCAGCATCGAGCAGCTGAAAGTTCCCACGGAATCCGAGGGATCGTCCGGTTTGGAGAGCGTTTGGCAATCCTTCCGGAAGATACAGTTATGGCGCTCCAGTCAAAAGCGGGCGCCGAAGAAGTGGTCACAGTGGATTCTTCTCTCGAAGTTGGGCAGCCGGTTCACATCGTAGAAGGCCCTTTTCAAGGGCTCGAAGTCGTGATCACCCAAGTGTTGCCTGCCAAAGAGCGAGTTCGAGTGCTGCTCGACTTTCTCGGACGGTCGCTCGAAATAGAAGTTCCTGCGGAAAAAGTGCTCCCCGCCTAAGCGCCAAGCCGGTACAAAAGACAAAGTGGCCGTCCCCAGAACAGCCACTTTGCTTCTCCAGCGTCGCGAGGACCGGGACGCTTACTGGATATTCGTCAAGGCTTGGGAGTCAACACACTGGAAGACCAGTCCTCTGAAGCCTTTCTACGGCAAATGGCGAGCGAAGTTCCCAAAAAGGTGCGATGCGAAGAGCAGAAAGAAAGAGCCTCGAAGTAAGGGAGATTCACCGTGGACAAGTTACAGATTTCTGAGGCTCAGCTCTTTCTCGCCTGTCGAGTGCGCACGTCGCCACTGCGTCTTTAAGAATAAGTTAGCGGCTACGATACAATTGTTTCGCTAGCAATAGCCCTGTTTGATGGATGCAGCATTTCCAACATGTTTGTACGGCCAGCGCAGAGAGCAATTGCCGGTGTTTGTGTTTGAGATCCCTGGAGGTGAGCTATCTCGCTTATAGATTCTCAGTAGGTATAGGTCAATCCAGCGTAATAGCGATTACGTGAGTAACCCGGTGTCGATCCCAGCGAACTAGCTGAGTTGTGCTCATAGTTAACGTGCAAGGCCAAGCGCTTGTTAACGTAATAACGGAGCCCCACATTAACATCAACAAAATCCTGCGTACCTGTCGAGCCGGTGCCGCCTTGATTTTCATCGTGATGATAATAAACGCCGGTAGTTGAACTGAGCCGCGAAGTTAGATCGTACGTTAGGTTAAGACCCGTGCGCCAAGTCTTTGTACTCGTAACGCCTTGTGCCGTGGGCGATTCGTATCCATAGCCAGTCGTCCAGTTTAGCGAGTGATTGCTTCTCACGTAACTAAGCGTGCCTTCAAAGTAGGGACTGGTCGAATTCCCCTCGTTTTCGAGAGAGCGGAACGATTCACCTCCACGCACGTGAACCGTTAAGTGCTCGGTTAAGTTGTGATTGACGCCGGCGAGGACGAAGTTAGTCGTGGAATTGAGAGGAGCCGTATCGTAATCTATCACTTCAAAACGATATTCACCCACAAGAATCGTACGACTGGTTAGGCTAAATTGAAACGCCTGGCTGAATATGTTCTGAACACGGTTTTGGGCAGACGTGTCCTGAACACCATCCTGAGAATTTCCGTTGGACGATGAAAAGTACTGAACGCGCTCAAACGTGTAGCTCGTTACCGTGCTGAATCGCAAAAGCCAGTGGTAAGTGAGCGAAAAAATATCGACCGTATCGAAATAAGGCGTTCGCACATTCTGAGGGCCGACATTGGAGGTGAAATTCGGTTCGTTCTGATAAGTACCCCAAATGCTGGCGTAAAAGGAAAGCCGGCTCGAGAAGTTATGCGTGAGGGACAAAGTGACGTTTCCCGCAGTCTCGTTCTGGCCCGACACATCGAAATACTGATTAAAGCGTCCGACCCCCACCAAAAAAAATTGTGTCCGTTCCCCAGGGTGAGCATAAGTGAGGACGATGTTTTCCCTCATGAACACTGAACCTTCGCCGCTGCTGCCAAGGTTAACGTTATCGTCGTAGCCCCCGTCTAAGCCGGCATTGATCTGAATTGGAATAGCTGGCAGCCAGCCCAAGCCGGCTTGTTCGAATGTCGAACCCGTCGTGTTTTGACTCCAACTGTGTCCGGGTTGCAAAACGAGAAAAAAAGCAGCGATCAGAAGCGAGAGACGAAGCGAACCAAGGTGGCTACGGGGCTGATGAATTCGACATGGCAAAGTCATGTGGTCGCGCCCTGCCGTTACTTCAAGTTAAAACAAGCTGCGCGCGATGTAGATCACGTCCCCGTCCTGGACATACTTTGGTTGTGTAGGCTCGCCGTGAATGCTCGGCCGAAGATTAATCCTCTCCGTCTGCTGTACTCCGTTGATTATGCGAGTGAGATGAATGT
>DATFXP010000123.1:0-4096 GCA_035315785.1 Candidatus Udaeobacter sp.
TCTGACCGTTAGCCTTTCGGCTCGTCCGCGATCCGCAGCACAACTTTTCCGCGCGTGTGATGAGTCGCGGCTTGTTGCTGCGCCTTCACCGCATCAGTGAGCGGCAGAACTTGTGTCACCATTGGTTTGATTTTTCCCGCATCAATTAGTTGCGCGATCTCAGTAAGATCGTCGGCGTCAGGATGAGAGGAGATACCCGCGCCGCGGATTCCATGTTTTTGAAGCTCGGCTGGATCCGGTCGCGCAACCAGCGACATGACGATTCCGCCTTTCTTTACCACGCCATAAGACCGCGCGAGTGTGTCTTTCCCAACTGGATCGAGTACGGCGTCCACATCTTTGGCAACGTCTTCAAACTTGGTTTTTGTGTAATCCACTGCCACACCCGCACCGAGTTGCTTGAGAAGATCCTGGTTTGCTGTCGAAGCAGTCGCGATGACTTTGGCACCGCGCGCTTTGGCGATTTGCACCGCAAAACTGCCAACGCCACCGGAACCGCCGTGGATGAGGATTGTTTGCCCGGGCTGCAATTTCGCGACGTCCACCAATGACTGCCACGCGGTCAACGCGCCCATCGGCACAGCCGCCGCTTCCACAAAATTAAGGGACTTCGGTTTCGGACCAACTTCCCATTCTTTGACCGTCACATAATCCGCCCAACCGCCACCGAAAGTTGGATAACCGTAAACCGCGTCGCCCACTTTGAGTTTCGTGACACTTGTGCCGGTCTTTTCCACGACGCCAGCAATGTCGTACCCTGCCATTAGTGGCAGATGAGTCCCGAATTCCTTCGCGTATTTCCCGCTGAGGGTGAGCGGATCGGCTGGATTGACGCTGCTTGCGATTACTCGCACGAGCGCTTCATCGTGGTTCGGCTCGGGTCGCTGAATCTGTTCAATCTTAAGCACATCCGGCGCACCGTATTCGTGGGCGACCACTGCACGCATCATTGGTTTTTCGTCAGCGCGCGTTGTGCAGATAGATAGTCCCAGGGCAGTTAAGCTTAAGAGTCGGAGCGTTGAGCAAGGGAGTCGCATGACATCACGTTCGCGCGCGATCAGTCGCTGTGCGAACTGGAAATCTTGTGTCGCGCCTACTTGCGGACATCAATGAAGATTTGCCACCGCTTGACACTCTCCAGTTTGAGAATTCCGCGTTCGAACCAGGGATCGTTCTTCAGATTTGCGCGAACTTCATTTTCGTTGTCGGCATTGACGACCAGAAGCGCGCCACAAGGCAGCCCAGTTTCGTCGACCAAAGGTCCGCCCATGAAAATAAAGTCCTGATCAACGAGATCGTCGATGAAAGCCGCGTGTTCATCCCAGAAAGGCTGATCACGCGTGCCTTTCGATGGATCGCGATTGGGGCCAACTGAAGAAGTTACGATGAATTTATGTTTCATCACGAGATTCGGTGAGATTTATTCTCCACAGATAAACGTTGTAGGGCACTTGTGCCAAACGCCTGGCGTCTCACAGAGTGGAGCGGCGGGACGTCGGCGACACAGACGGGAAGCCCGAAGGGCGAGCTTTGCCGGGGCAAGCGAGTCAAACGCCTTTTCTTCCTTTCTTGGCTAAGGTCGCCCATCGAGAAGCGATTGCAGCAAAGCAAACTCGGCGGAGAGTTATCTCACGAATGAGCACAAATGCTGCAGATCAAAATGCGGGTCTGAGGAAAATCATATTGGTACTTCTCGCGCTGGGGGTGGTCTCGATCCTGTCGCTGATCATTGCCGGTGCGACGAGTTTAATCTCGTTAGCCGACAGGATGCACCCGGCTGCTGGCACGATCGTTTTCTGGGCACTCTGTCTGACGGCGGGATTTTTTGCGTTGTATTGCGCGATCGCTTACGCTCAATTGCCGCCAGCACTCGTGCCACCGAAAGAGACGTCAGGGCCGAATCACGAGGCATATTTGCAGGCATTACGCTCGCGACTGGCGAATAATCCGCGCACCTGCGAGTTGCCACTGGAGGCAGACGCCGAGGTTGAGGCAGCCATCGCGCACCTATCCAAGGAAGCCGACCTGGTTGTGCGCAGAACCGCAAGCACCGTTTTCCTAAGCACTGCGCTAATGCAAAATGGCCGGCTCGACGGGCTCATCGTGCTGTTCACACAAATTCAAATGGTAGGCCGGATTGCACGTATTTACGTGCAGCGGCCTTCGCCCCGCGAACTGCTGCGATTGTATGCGAATGTTGGCGGCACAGCTTTCGTCGCCAGCAGCCTCGAATCGCTTGATCTCGGTGAAATGGTTGCCCCTCTTGCAGTGTCGGTGGTGCCGGCGCTCAAAAGCGGAATTCCAGGTTTGAGTGGCATCTCAGCGCTGCTGGTGAAATGCGTTTCAAACGGTGCCGCGAACGCGTTCCTCACATTGCGCGTGGGCGAAGTCGCGCGGCGCTATTGCGAATTGACTTCGCGCCATTCGGCCGAAGCCATCCGACGATCTGCTACTGCTGCTGCTGTCCAGCATCTCGGCCGAATCGTGCGCGAGAACGGCGCGCTCGTCGTGAGAAAGATCTGGGCAAGTACCGGACGCGCATTGATCGATAGCGGCGTCTCGAAAGCCGAGGACATCGCAGGCGCAACACGGGATCTTTTTGGCAGAATTTCACCGTGGCGGATGAAAGAAGAAGATCCGGTTATCCGCCAGTGATTCGTCGTAACAGCAATGACGTCGCTTCCTCGACCAGTTGTGCTTTCAATCGCCTTAATCTGCATTGGCACGATGTTGCCACGAGCGGAATCGAGTGCGGGATCCTCGCGCATGGTGAAGGTGGCCGACGGCGTTTCTTTGCGGGTGATCGAAGCGGGGAAGGCGGGCGATGGGCCAGTGCTAGTCTTCATTCCCGGCTGGAGCACTGGCGCGGAGGTTTGGCGACAACAAATCGATCGCTTTGCTCCAACCCATCGTGTCATTGCATTCGATCCTCGCTCGCAAGGGGAATCGACAAAGACCACGAGTGGGAACACCCCGGAGACACGCGCACAAGACTTGCATGGTTTACTGGAGCGGCTCGGCGTGCGGCGACCTGTTCTCATTGGATGGTCGCAAGGCGTTCAGGACGTAGCCGCTTATGTCGAGCGGTACGGCACGAAAGATCTCGCGGGAATTGTGCTAGTGGATGCAGCGATTTCCGATGGTGCCGATGGCATGGCTGCACGTCCGGAAGAAACGGCTACGCAATTCAAGATGTTCGCTGTTTACCAGGCTCATCAAAACGAATACTTGCACGGCATGATGGGCGCAATTATCAGCAAGCCGCAAGGCAACGATGCGATCGAACGGCTGGTTACCACCGGCATGAAAACGCCGCCTGATGTTGGTGTCGCCATGCTCGTCGCGGACATGTTCGGCCCGAATCGCACGCCGGCTCTCAAGAAGGTTGATTGTCCAACGCTGATTATCGCCTCGGCGAAATCGGATGAGATGGCGCACCAGCAGGCGGCGGCAAGTCAAATTCCACAGGCGCGTTTTGAAAAAGTTGAAGATTCGGCGCACGCAGTGTTTCTCGACCAGCCGGATCGCTTCAGCGAACTGGTGACGAGTTTTGCAGCTAACCTGGCCAGAAAGCAAAATTAATTGCCGCTGGATTCGAAAATTGGCCGCCCTACCCTCGTCACGGTTTGAGCTCGCACCTGCTACTGCATTTCAGTTTTAGATCACATAAATGAGGCAAAACTGAAATGAAAAGGCGGCGTCTAAATTAGGCCGGGTTGGCCGCGCATTCCTGGCACCTTTTTAGATCGAGTTTGCCGGAAGCAAGGACCGGGATTGCTTCAACGCGCTGGACGAGTTTCGGAATCCATAGGTTCGGGACGCCTGCTTCCTGCAATTTTTTGCGCAACTCGGCGACTGCGATATCAACAGCGCTGAGAAGCACCAGCGCTTCGCCCTTCGCCTCGTCCTGAACACCAACGATGGCGACGGGGCGTTCATCCCTTCCGGACAAGTCCATGAGGTCGATGATTTTCTGTTCGATCGCTTCGTGCGGCACCATTTCGCCGCCGATTTTTGAAAATCGCGAGAGGCGGCCTTCGATGTAGAGAAAGCCGTCTTCGTCGAAGCGGCCGACGTCGCCGGTCTTCAACCAGCC
>DATFXP010000124.1:0-15299 GCA_035315785.1 Candidatus Udaeobacter sp.
GTATAGACCGGGTTATGAGAATAATCCTTCTTTCCCTTTAACATTGGGACAAAGCTCCAGTCCGCCCATTTTCGGCCGTCGATGGTGACGATGTCCTTCTTTAGCCATTGCAGTTGCGAATCCTTCGGTAACCACTTGAAGTTTTTGCTGTATTCGGCCACACGCATTTTTAGATAGCCCTCCAGCTGATCGGGTGTAAGCCCATGCGTGCCACGCAACACACCTCCCCACGCGCCATCCGGACCGGAGAATTTGGCAACCGTTTTTGGATCCTTAGGATCATCAGGATCACGCGAGAAATCCGACGGGAGGTCGAACTTCAGCTTTCCATCGAGGAGACTTACTGTCGTCCCCTTCGCTCCGCCATCCGCGGTGGCGCGATCACTGCTCGAATCCGGGGCCGACTCCTCGCTTACTAATTCCGGGTCCAGCTTTTGAGCGCGCTTGAAATCTGCGGCAGCGCCACCCGCATCCCCCTTCTCCTTCTTCAGCATCGCGCGATTGTAGTAGGCGCGTGCGTAATCGGGTTTGAGTTCGATGGCGCGCGTATAGTCAGCAATTGCGCCATCACGATCCTTATTCTCCGCCCTGGCGTTGCCGCGGTTGTTGTAAGCGGCCGGATTTGTGGAGCTTAGTTCGATTGCCTTGGTGTAGTCGGCAATGGCGCCAGCCGTGTCATTCTTCAGGCGTCTGGCCTGCGCGCGATTATAATAAGGGGCGTCATCTTTTGGATTGAGCTCGATTGCGCGGTCGAAATCAGCTATAGCTCCGTCCAACTCACCGTTCTTCGCTTTCTCAATCCCGCGATTAACGAGGTCGCCATCGGACGCGTCCGGGGCCGCAGAAGCAGGTGATGATTTCGCCGCCTGTTTCTCACCGGTTTCCCACGTGTAACTGACGCTACCGTCGGGATCGCGCACAACCCTTGCGCCAACGGCCACGGTTCTTGCGGCAGGCTTCTCGCCGATTGGAATCACCTGGATGTAAAACGAAACTGGCTCGCCTTCGGTGCGACCCAGCGCGCCCATCTTTTCCAGGTCCTCCGAGGCGTGTGCGCCGCTCACGATTTTTTTGAGGAATCCCAGCTTCACAAGGGCGTCGTGCGGAAATTCGACCACGCCGTAATGGTTTGGCGTTGCGGTGTCCTTGAAGAAACCGCGGTAAGTATCTTCGGCGATTTGCTTGGATTCCAAAATCGCGGGAGTTACCTCCAGGCGGATGATCTTGTTTTTCCAATCGAACTTGTGCTGCTCGATATCATTGAACCCATACGCCTTGTCATCGATTGGCGGGCCAAGCGGTGGCGGCGCGATCTTTTCGTTAGCCGGCGCATAATCGAAGGAGCAGTACATGACTTCCTTGCGCGCTTGCGAGAACATCGGCATGTCGGTATGCCCGATGTATTCGGCTTGCCCCTGAGAATCGAGGACGAGCCAATACTGTGGCAACTCCTTGGGTTTGACATTTTTCTCAGGGACCTTCATCCGAACGTGCAACCAGGTCTGACCATCACGTTGTTCCGTGCCGACTTTTTCAAATGGCATTTGGGTGATGCCGCCGCCGGCCATAATTGGCACATGGGTCCAATTATAGATTAACCGATCATTTGGCTGACCGGCGTGCCACGTCTCGCCATCGGAGCAAATCCAGACTTTGTCTTTGATTATGATTTCGCGCATGGGCGTGTTTGGCCTGATGCCTGGGTCGGTGGTCAAATCAAAATCTTCGCCGTCAAGAAGGCCTTTCACCTTGATCGTTTTCCCGGCCTGGACGGTGCCGTTCACCGACCACACACCGCTCTCCATGTTCTTCATCGCGGCATTTACGAGCGGAGTGACGTTTTCCTGGCCGGAGCCAGTCGATTTCTTTTGCGGCTGAGCGAATGCGGAAGGCGCGTTCGCGAGAAAAAATGATGCAGCGATCACCGAAATTGTGCCAGCAGGTTTCACAAATGGACTATTCGTTTGATGGGATGTTTTTCTTTCACGTTATTTGAAGCCTGCCGATCTTTGATGGCGGTGAAACGAGTTCGGCCGCCGTGATCAGATTAGGATCGATGTTGTCAGGATCCGCTGGTCCGCTGCTACACGAAATGCGGAGGGCGAATTTCCCAAAAAGAGATACGTCCTGAATTTCTTCGGAAGCAGGCGATTCTTGAGCATGAATCGGCGGCGTCGAAACAAGCAGCAAACCCACGAGGCCCCATAGCCGGACCGTTTTCAGAACCGGCAGATTAGGAAATTCGAGCGTGCACTGTCAATGCCCGGTTTGCGCAACTAGTTGGACGCGACGTTTTCAGTGGACGGTGCGGGAACTTTGAAATGCAATTGGTCGCTCAAGTAGCGTTGCAGATAACGCAGCGGGTGGTCGCGATCGTTTGTGGCCGCGCCGGCGTATGCAGCGAGGTAGGGAACAGAATTCGGACGGGTGCGGATGGCTTCGAGCACCTGCGGCCGATGTTCGAAATTGGCGAGCTCGGCAAAGATGTTGGCCAGCCTCGTTTCCGCGACGCCTAACAAATCGCCGCTAACATTGTCGGTGATTTGCGCAAGCGTGAGATCGAGCGCCTTATCCCATTGCCCCATCCGCCAAAATGTGGCAGCGCGCATGTCGCGCACATCGGCAGCGTATCGTCCATTTGGAAAATCACGATCGTAATCGTCCAACGCTTGCATCACGCGCTTCGGATCAAACGGCTCCACCTGATAACGCTTCTGTACGGTAGTGGTAAGGCCGTGTGGATGCGTCGGCACTGCAGGAGCAGTCATGCACAAAATGTACGGAGCAGATAGTGAATAGATCGCGCGCGCCAAAACGAACATCGCTGCTTCCCGTTTCTTGCTGTGCGGATATTTCGCCAGAAAATCGCGCGTCATTTTTTCGAGCTTGGCAAAATCGCGCGAATGATATGTGGCGCCATCCGGTTCTTTGCCGCCCGGAATGTTCGTTTTCACCTCGATGCGTTTGCCGGCGACGAGACCGATGCGACAAAAATCGAGATAATCGTGAAAATTTTGCAGCGCTGGAGTCTTTTGTGCGGCATCGATTTCCGCTTCAACAGCTTCGTCGCTGTCTTGCACCCAAATGCCGGGATCCACTGGCGAATCGGGCCAATGCGTACGATGCAACAAATCCAGGCGAAGATTGACGTAGGCCGTCCGCGCCTCGTCAGACACATTGGACTCGGAAAGAAATTGCGTGAGGTCGTCCAGGCAATTCGCCAGCGTAACGTCTTCGCGAGTGCTGATGTTCTCCCGAGCTAACTTGGCAAGCTCCTTAACTTCCTTAGGGTCGAAAGATCCACGCAGCGCTTTTACACGTGACTCCAAATCACGGGCGACCCGATAGTAATCCTGTTCGTCCTCAGAATTTCCGGTACCAGCTTTTCCCGTCAGCGAATCAAAGGCATTCTTATGAGAAACGGGATAACCCAATGGCAGAGCGTCGTCGTCACAACTAACTGACGTTGACGAACCAGTTGTCGAAACACCGTCTACAGTCACATGTGATTCGTCTCCTTGCGATTGTTTTGCTTCGGGCGGCAAACTCCAGTAGGCGGCAAAGCGTTGTGCTTCCGGCGAATTCGGAGACTCTGCACGCAATCTATCGTAAATCTCGCGCGACACAGCCTCGAGTTTGATCTCTCGGGCACGCTGCTCGGCGTACAACGAGTCGCGGGCGATTTGTGGCAATGCTTCCAACGCCTTCAACCGCGCTTTTGCCGAGAGAGGCGTGCCCGGAACACTGCGCGCCGCGCGCAGCCACCACCGCGAAGCATGATGAAGCTCGTCCCGCTCATCCAATTCATTTTCCACGTTCGCCATCCGCAGCGCACGACCGTTATCGCGACGCAATAATCCCGAGACTGGCTCGCCTTCGTGCAACTCGGTGTCGAGTGGAGCGCGCAAAAGCAGACCGCGCGCCTCAGCCCACGTGTCGCCGATTTTCAACATTCGCTCAGCCTGTTCCTGGGTCGTGCCGCTTTTATCGTTCGTCAGCTGCTCAAGCCGATTAACAAGCCCAAGCTGCTGCGGATTCGTGATGTATTTTTTTGCTTCAGCGAAATTTTCGGCTGCAAGATAACGTTCTGCCAAAATCGCGCGAACGTTTCGCTTGCCGGTGTTGCTCAGATGCTTGTCGTCCGGCGCTGCGACCAGTTCCGGCAGGGGTGCGAAATTCAGGAGCGTGTCAATGAACTGGTAAATTTGTTCTTCATCAGCGCCGGAGATGTTGCCGTAAACCGCGCTGTCGACCGCGTTCCACTGCGATTCGCCCGCGGGGTATCCATTGCTGTCGGACATGTACAGCCGCGAAACCAGTGGATACTTGTCCGTGGGTCCGAATCCCGTTGCCGCGCTTTCAGAGGCAGAATTGGTCTCGTCGCCGGTCGAGTTTTCGCCTGCCGGCGACTTATCTTCGTCGCCACTTTCTGCTTCATCATCCGACGCGGAATCCTCGTCATCGCTTGTCGCGTCCTGATCCGATGTGGAGTCATGCTGATCAGCGTTTTCTTCTTCGTCGCTTGTTGATTGTTCCTGCTTCGGGGACCCTATTGCGATCAAATCTCGCAACGTCGCGATCGCGTCGCCTGCCCGATGATTATCCGCCAGCGCCAGCGCCAGACGGATCTTCACTCCGGGCGTCATTGGCGATTTCGGAAAGGTCTGGAGGAAGGTGTTCAACTCATCGATCGCTTCCTGCGTCTTATTCGCCCGTTGAAGCGCGATTGCGCGCGCAAACAGCAAGTCATCACTCTGTTTCAACTGCTCGGGTGAGACTTGTGATAGCTGCAGGGCCTGCGTTTGATTTCCGCTGGCGCTCGCCGCGTGGACAAGCATGGCCAGATAACGAGGTTTCCAATCGTTCGATTTGTAGTTGTCCTTCTGTTTGGCAACCGCGGCTGCGATTCGCGGCAAAATCGTGCGGCGCCATTTGCGCACATCCGCAGGGTTGTCCCATTCGCCGTTGTAATTGTCGGCCTCGGGCGATGCGAGCACGAGATAAGTGAACGCCATGGCAATCCGCGGATGTCGCGCAATGAGCGCGAAAGCAGCGTCTCCGCCTGGTTTTGGCGCCAGATGTCCAAGTGTTTTTTCGGCGTTAAAAATAGCGCTCATCAAAGTTTCCGGATGGCCGGGTGTTTCGGCTTGCGCGATGTAGTACTCAAGCGCTTTGAGATAATCGTTTGAATCGAACGCGATCGCGCCGAGCCAACCGAGCGCGTCGGCATCAAACCGCCCGCGCGGATATTTTTTGCGAAGAGCCTCGAATTTCGCGATCGCCGTTTTGCGCGCCTTCGCCAGCGTCTCGTCGTCCTCTGATTGGTCCATCAATCGCCGCGTGGCCGAGAATGCGCACCGGGCGCTCATAAACATCGCCATCTCTGCACGCGGACTGTTTGGAAACTCTTTCACCACGCGATCGAACCACGCCTGGCAATCTTCCCGGTCGCCTCCGGCAAATCGATGCGCCCCGGCCCAGTAAAGCCAATTTGCTTTGATCGCCCCAGTGGCCGATTCCGCACGCCGGTCGATCTCGTCAGGCGACAGATGCGCGTCCAAGCGTGCCAGGATGTATTCGCGTGCCGCGCTCGGATTTTCGGCGGAAACAGCGACTGCGTCGCGCACGTCATGCGCGAGATTGCACGAATCGCTGCCGGGCTTATAGGAAGCGCGCGCTTGCGCGATTAGATTGTCCGCAGCTTTCAGCAATTTCGGCACCGGCTCCTTGCCAATGCGGTCTGCCAATTCACGAAGCTTAGCCGGGTCCCATGAATCAGCGGGTGGCTGAATCGTCGACGTTTCGAGAAAAATTTCGCCAAGCGATTTCCCGGGCAAAATGTCAAGCGTCTCCGACAACTTCACCGGGTGTTCATATGAATCGCCGCCAGTGGCATAGCAGCAGCAGGTCGCAATAATTAGACAAACGCAGGTGATCGCCGTTTTCATTCCAGGGGTTTCCATATCGAGTTGTCTCCGCTGTTCAGAATTCGATAGCGAGTTTGACGAAAATCTGCGCCCGGTGCGAGCTGAATTAATCCGGTCCGCAAATTTTCTTTCGCTTGAAGCTGCGCGAACCGAAAACGCAGCCGAGTCGCAAAGGGTATCTTCGCCTGTTTGTCGCCGGCAAACGCGGCCAAGCTCGCGAAATCCCCACGTTCTGCTTCGCGGAAGATCGGTGTTGACGCCTCAATCTCCAACGCATATCCGCCTTCATCTTTGTCACTCAGTGGCAGATGCGGCGCGAGATCGCCGTCGCCCGTATTCGACAGCTCGAGTGTTTCCGAGTCAGGCGGTTTTTGGAGAAGCATTTGCGACCCGGCTTGCAAATGCCCGAGCTGACGCAAGGACCAGCCGCTGGACGCAGTGGAATCCGGCAACCGGAAAAAGACAATGCCTTGCGCGCCCGCGTGCGAAGCGGCGCTAATCGCTTCTTGCAGCGCACGGCGATCTACTTCGCGCACGATGAGTTCTTCGCCGGAATTGATCGCTGTATTTGCAATTGATACCGTCTTGTTCGCGCGCAAGATCGTCGTTCCAAACTCGCCGGCGTTCGCAACCTGAAAATTGCGTTGGAAACACAACTCGTCCCAGTTCCAGTTGCGGATTTGTCCACGCAATTTTTGGTTTGCGTCGTACACGCTTAGCCGCGCAAAAACGGGCAATCCCGCAAGCCATGGTTTCCGGCAAGCGCGCCAGCTCTCGATTAGTTTCGAGATTTTTGCCGGGGCGATCAGTGGCAACGGCGATGGATTTTTCAGAATCGGCTCAGCCTCGAAATCGTACAGCATTGGTAGTAGCTCATCGACGCTCGGCTCTAGGACTTTCAGATAGTCAGTACGACCCCAGTGCGGCAAAGCCGCAATGGTCAAACGTGGAACAAGGCC
Organism: Candidatus Udaeobacter sp.; assembly: GCA_035315785.1. Lineage (GTDB taxonomy): Bacteria > Verrucomicrobiota > Verrucomicrobiia > Chthoniobacterales > UBA10450 > Udaeobacter. The sequence goes on from DATFXP010000124.1 coordinate 6,887, forward strand.
GTGAATGCGCTTGAGTGCAGCGGCGTAATCCTCGAGCAACCGATCCGGGGTATCGCAATCGAGTTGCAACTCAGAGTGTTTGGCAGCCATGGAAGACAAACTCTCCAACAGCGCCGTCATGGATTCGCCTGAAAATGGCTGACGTTCGCGGGACACCAGCCGCACCACTGGCACGAAGCGGATGCGGTCAGCGCCCGACGTTGGAAAACGGAATCGGGCTTTCCATCGCCACGTTGTGCCGATGTTTTCCAGCTCGCCGACGTGCCAGTAAATCGTATCCACTTTCTGAGCAGCCAACTCGGCCAGCTCCCGGTCGTCCAGCGGCTCGTCGCGCTGCCATGCCCAGTAGCGAACGTTCTGTGCGGAAGAAGACAAAGCGATTGCGCTAAAGGCCGCGGCGATCGCACAGACACGAAAGATCCACTTACTGTGACGCATTAACGTGAAAAGACGTTTAGCCAATTATCTGCTCTTTCCGGCAGCCTGAAAATTTGTTTTCATTCTTGGAACAGAGGCGAGGAATTCGAGCGTGCATTGGTAGTATCTTGACCGCTAGGATGAATTCATGAATTGGCCACGGATCTCAGCCATCGCGATGGCAACGTTGCTATCGGGTTCTGTCTACGGAGGGAATCCATTTCTGGCCGCCAAGGACGACAAGCCGATGTCTGCCAAGTTTAGCGGGAGCGAATGGGGAGAAGAAATTGATCAGGAAGAAATAGCGCTTAGCGCACGAGTGATCACAACGCGGTTGGCGAAAATGCCCTGGGGCGCGGTCTTCAAGATCGAATTCACCGATATAAAATCGCGCGCGGAAAAACAACGCGAAATTCAACCTGACTACTTTATCGTGACTGACGATCGGATCGTTTTGTTAAACGAAGAAGACAATGACGCCGCCGTCAAAAAGATTTCGACGCTCGACAAGCCGCCGCAATCTGAACCGAACGACATTTATGGCATCACGAGCGGCAGCTTTGAACACCAGGAGGGGAACTGGAAAACCACAATCAAATTGAAAGGCGACCTCTGTGTTTACGACGCGAGCCATCCATCCGGACATTTTAGAAAAATCATCTGGAAGAAGGGCGTCGGCCTAATTGAATACGCCAGCGGGTACGGTGCCCGTGCCGACGGGTATCGGCTCAAACGTGAAGTAACAAGTCAAAAGCGGTAAGATTAAGAGGGAGTTCTAAAGGGTTAATTAATTTATGGGATTCCTGCTTCAATTACCGCCACCGATTTCATTCTTTATCGTCTCGGCGATTACAACTTTTTTCACTCTGGCCGGGCTCGTCTTAGTACGAAAAAAGTATTCGGCGGATGTGCTAAAGGAGAACCACGAAGTCGCCGCGATCATCTTCAATGCTTTCGGCCTGTTTTACGGAGTGATGCTCGCTTTTGTCGTGTTTGTGACTTGGAGCGGATACAGCGATGCCACCAAAGACCTGGAGATGGAAGCGAACCTGGCGGATGATCTTTTTCACATTGCGAAGACAGTCCCAGACCCTGCCAAAACAACAATGCAGCATGGGCTAATTGATTACGTCAATTCGGTTTTTGATGAGCTCCAGCGAATGTCTGAAGGCGAGATAGACATTCATTCCACCGGAGTGATGGGAGAGCTGCTCACGCAGTTTTACCAAATCGATCAGACATCGTTTCCCAATAAGCAGATATACGCCGAAGCGTTGTCGCGGTTGAATAACCTAGCTGAGTATCGGCGCCTCAGAATCTTTACCGGAAACGACACGGTGCCATCTGTTGTTTGGTTGGTCCTCCTTGTGGGTGCCCTTTTCACCGTTTGTTTCAACTATTTGTTCGGAATGAAGAATATCAGGGCGCAATACTTGATCACAGCAACGCTAACGATAACGATGTCGCAGATCTTGTTCTTGATCTACGTCCTTGACCATCCCTTCACAGGCGCAAGCAGGATCAGCACCGCACCTTTGAGGCAGGTGATGGAGGTCATGCAGAAGGAGAAGGGATAAGCCTCCTCTTACTCGCCAAACTTCTAATTTTAGCGCCGCTTCTTCTTTATCGGTTTACCCTTGCGCTTCGTCTTCGCCATTTTGCGAAGCTCCGTTTTGCTCATTGACTTGTACATGCTCCGCGAAGCGCCCTTAAGCGACGACTTGGAACGTTTGCCACGCTTTGCGGCGAGCGCAGCGTCGGCTGCCATTTGCTGCTTTTTCGATTTTGCAGGCATACAAAAATGACTCGGGTGTCGCGACTAAACCGGACTGGCATGTCGCGCATCGCGCAGCCGCCATATCACGTAAGCAGGGACGCCGGTCAACACGATGAGGATTCCAATCCCTGACGTGGCTGGCGCGAGCCATGCAAGATTAATCGTTAAAAGTGCCGATAACACGATCGAGACAATCGGCACAATCGGATAACCCCACGTGTGGTAGGGCCTCTCAGCGTTCGGTTTCTTGCGCCGTAAAATGATAACCGCAACCACCATCAAAAGGTAAAAGACCAAGTCGGCCGAGACGATGTATTCAAGCAATTGATTGTAAACGTTCCCGTAAGTTACCTGGTGTGTCGCGGCATTGGTTGTAACCGTGCGCGGCAAAACCAGGAGGGCTGTCCAAAATCCCTGCGCCACCAATGCTGCCGCGGGAACAAGAAATCGATTTGTGGTCGCGATCTTTCGGAAGAATAAACCATCGCGTGCCATAGCATAGTAAACTCGGGCTCCCGCCAGAATCAGTCCGTTGTTGCAACCGAAAGTCGAAATCATGATCGCTGCAGCCATGCACATCGCTCCAGGCCGACCGAACACGGCGTCCATCATTGCTACTGCCACGCGGTTGTGTGGCGCGTGCTGAATTTCGGGAAAAGGCAGTACCGCCAGATACGCAACGTTAGCCAGCAAATAGAGTGCGACCACAACCACACAACCTCCGACAAGCGCACGCACGAGATTCTTGCCCGGTTCGCGCACTTCGCTGCCGATGAATGTCACGTTTGTCCATGCGGTCTGGGCAAAGAGCGGGCCAACCATCGACCTTCCAAAAAGCAGCGCGAGAGCAAGCGAACCGGTGACGGCAAAACCGGGCTGCGCTTCCTGCGGATGCCAGCCATTAGCCCAGGAATTCCACCATGCCGAACTCAGTGCGGCCGAATTCGATTTCCAGCCTAACGACAACCCGATCACAACCACGGCGGCTAGTGCCGCGGTCTTGGCAAACGTGAACGTGTTCTGGACAATTTTGCCGATCTCGAGCCCCCGCGTATTCGTCCTCGTCAGAAGCGCGATCAATGCGATGGCCACTAATTGTTCCGTGGACAAACTGATGGCGTAACCGCCTAACGAGATTGGCGGGACGAGGTAATTATCGGGGGAAACTGCTGTGGCAAAAACGCCGAGAAACTTCGCGAAGGCAATGGCTACAGCTGCGATCGTCCCCGTTTGAACCACGAGGAACAATGTCCAGCCATACAAAAATCCGATCGGCGAACCAAACGCCTCACGGAGGAAAACATAAATGCCGCCTGCGCGCGGCATCATCGTTGCCAACTCCGAGCAACACAGCGCGCCCGTAATCGTCAGCAAGCCGGCGAACGCCCATGCGAGCAATAGCCAACCCGGCGCGCCACTCAAACGCGATGACTCCGCTGACACGATGAAGATGCCCGACCCGATCATCGAACCGACGACGATCATGGTCGCGTCGATCGGCCCAAGAGCGCGGACGAGACTGGTCGTGTCGCGCTGATTCGGGACCTCGTTACTCATTCGCGATTCGGATCATTGCATCCTGTCATCTTGAGCGAAGCGCTGCAACGAAATGCGAAGCATGAGGCCAGGCTTTCATTGATCTCTGGCTTATTTTACTCAGTGCTCCAAAGATCTGAGATTGAAAGCCTAGCCTCGCCCCGAAAGCTTTCGAGCGACGTTGCTGCTTCGCTTCGCTTAGAATGACAACGTTTTTCTCACCGCGAACTCTTTGGCGCGCTGATTTTCACGCCCTCGCGCTCGAGTCGGGTGCGCAGTTCGCGCGCAAATTCGACTGCGCCGGGTGTATCTCCGTGGACGCAGATCGTTTCGCCACGCACCTCGACATCCTGGCCTTGGATTGAACGCACTTTGCCTTCGCGCAACATTCGCAATACACGCTCGGCTGCCTCGTGGGGATCGTGAAGCAGTGCGTCGGGTCGCGTGCGCGGAACGAGCCAGCCATCATTTAAGTAATTGCGATCGGCGAAGATCTCGCGCGCGATTTGCAAACCACGAGCCTCACCGCCGCGGGCAAGCTCGCTCTTATCAGGCGCGAACAGGATCAATTTTGGATCGATCGATTCGATAGCTCGCGCGATTGCGTCGGCGAGCTTCCCATCGCGTACCGCCATGTTGTACAGGGCGCCATGCGGCTTGACGTGATTCGGTTGCACCTCCAGCGCAGAGGCGATCGCTTGAAAAATGCCAAGTTGATACGCCACCGCGTCGAAAACTTCGGCCGCGGGTATGGTCAGCTGCTTGCGTCCAAAGTTTTCGCGATCGAAAAAACTCGGATGCGCGCCGATAGCCACTCCGTTCTTCTTCGCCGCGGAAATGGCAGCGTGCATTGTATCGGAATCGCCGGCGTGAAAACCGGTCGCGATATTTGCCGAACTGATCAGCTCGAAAAGCTCGGCATCGTGACCTGATCCTTCGCCGAGGTCCGCGTTCAGATCGACAGATAGGTTCATGATCTTTGGAGACTCAGGCCAATACGGAAACGCTCCAAGTCACGCTCGCGTTCCATTAACAGCCGATGGGCGTCTTGCAGCGAGACTTCGAAAAAACGAACGCTGTCACCGGCACGAAGCTGTGCCGCAATGCCAAGATCGACTGTGATCACGTGCGCTATTTTTGGATACCCGCCGATGGTTTGGCAATCTCCCAAAAGCAAAATCGGTTTGCCGCCAGGTGGAACCTGGATTGTGCCGGGTGCAACCGCTTCCGAAACAAGATCGGCTTCGTCCTCGCGTTTCAGTTCCGGACCATCAAGGCGAAGGCCCATGCGATCGGAATCTGCCGAAACCGCGAATTCGTGAATCGTGAATTGTTGAATCCCTACATCGTTAAATCGGTTCCAATCTACGCCACGAACGAAACGGAGACCCGGATACCGCTTCGCCGGACTCACCCAATCATGCGGACCTCCCCACGAGGAAATATCTTCTGTAATGGCGGTCTGTGACCGACGAAATTCTCCCAATGGAAGTCGATCGCCATCACGCAACGTTCGGCCTTCAAGTCCGCCGAAATTGGCGCGCAAATCGGTCGAGCGACTACCAAGAACAATCGGCACGTCTATTCCGCCGGCGACCGCAAGCCAGCATCGGCAACCAATTTGAGCACGACGAAATTTCAATTCGTCGCCCCGTTGCAAATGCGCAACATGCCCGGCTGGCAATGTTCGCGATCCAATCTGTACTTCAAATTCGCCACCACACCACGCGACGCTTCGCCCGTCCTCAACTCGCAGCTGTAAACCGCCGAGCGTGATTTCGAGTCCGGCCGCGCCTTCATCGTTTCCAACGATCAGATTCGCTACGCGCAATGCAAACGAATCGAGCGCGCCGCTGGTCGAGACGCCAAACTGGCGAAAGCCGGTGCGACCCAGATCTTGCACCGACGTTTGAAATCCTGCCCGGGTTACAGTCGCATTCATCGCATCGTCATCCTGAACGAAGTGAAGGACCTCTAGTTATTGTCTTGCCGAATCCTCACCAAAGGCGGCAAACTCCTTGCGCGTGATGGCCCGAAAGCGCACGCGATCGCCGGGTTTTAGCAGCGTCGGTGGATTCTTCGAGGCTTCGAAAAGCTTCAATGGAGTGCGCCCGATCAGATTCCAACCGCCCGGAGAACGCAACGGATAAATTCCTGTTTGCGCACCGCCGATGCCCACCGAACCGGGAGGAATTTCCTTGCGCGGGACGTCCCGACGCGGCGTCGCCAAGTTCTTCGACAACCCTGCCAGAAATGTAAAACCAGGAACGAATCCAATGCAGGCGACGCGATATTCGCCTCTGCTGTGAAGTTCGACGATTTCGCTTTCGGACAGCCTTGTGTGGTCAGCTACGCGATCCAGATCAAAGCCAAATTCCACATCATAACAGACAGGAATTTCGATTAAACACGGAGCGCTCGATGCGATCCGGCGGCGACGGCGCCCGGACGCAGGAATAATCGCGCTTCGAATTCTTGCCGCAATCTCGTCAAACACGCCATTCGCTGCGTCATTCGACTTGAGGCCAGAGACAGGATCGAAGAAAACAGCAACGCTGGTATAAGCCGGCGCAAGTTCAATCACGCCCGGAATCGCTGCGCGTTGAAGCAATTGAAATACTCGGAGCACTTCGTCCAGCGTCTCGTCAGGCGCATCCTCAAATTGCTCGCGCACGCGCACAATCAGCACGGAATCTCCGAGGGGAATAATTTCCATTAGGTTAGGTTGAGATCGCGCATCTACTCTGCGCGCTTCGCCTCGATCTCAATATTGATCGCCACCGTCTGGCTGATGCCGGAAACCGATTCAGCCGCTGGAGTAAACATCAAATTGAAGTCACGCCGCGTGATCGGATCGGTCGTCACAGACCAGCGCGTCCGAGCCGTGTCGTTCAACGGGGTCACCAGTTTCACGTGAAGTGTGATGGGCTTCGTCACGCCGTGCATTGTTAGGTCGCCAAGAATGTCGCCACTTTGCGGGCCGGTTCGTCTTACGCTTCGGCTTTTGAATGTCATCCAGGGAAATTTTTCGACATTAAAAAATTCCGCGCTGCGCAAATGATCGTCGCGCTTTTTGATTTGCGTATCGATGCTTCGCACTTCGATCTGCGCAGTGACCGAGGAATTCTCCGGACGTTGCCGATCAACTTCAATTCTGCCGCTGAAGCTCGCGAACTTGCCGCGAGTCGTGCCGAGAAATTGATGCACACTAAACCCGATCGTCGATCCCGCTGGCTCGAACTTGTAGCTTTCCTTTGCTGAAGCCGTGACGCTGCATCCCGCGATTACGAGCGCTGCGATAAGATTGCCGATTTTCATTTCGAAATCTCTTTCGCCTCCGCCGCGAGTGTTTTCAAGAGCGGCGTGCGGGAAAGCGGCAGTCGCCCAAACAGATTTCCCAGTGCAAACGCCGGATCCGCTTTCAATCGTGTTTGATCGTGCACGCCGGCGATGCGCGCCAACTCAGTCTCAAAATGCGCAACCGCGCGCGACGTCGGGTTGTTTGCATCGAGATAACCGAAAGCCCGGCGCAACAAACCGAACAATTCCGGCTCGCGATGATCCCGCTCGGTGCAAATCTCAATCAACTCAACAAAATACGCGGCACTCTGCGTACGCAGGTAATTGCTGCGAATCCCGACGAAAGGATTTTTCAGAACGACTTCCGTGAGGGTGTGGAGATCGGATTTGCGACTCCGCACGAGCGAAATTTCAGCATCAAAAAATAAATCCAATTTTCCGGCAAACGGACTTTTCTGGCGGCGCGCGCCTTTAGCCATCGTCTGAACGCAACCAAACGATTCCGTGCACCATGACACGATCAAACTCGTGTCGCTGAATTTTCGTTTCCGAAGAAGAATTGCCTCTGTGCTTTCCACTCAATGAAATCTAGCACACACAAGTGCGGAACGGCCGTTTCGGCAGCAAGGCTATAAGAACATCTCGGAACTTGAATAAATCGGTGCACACTACGAGATCGCATCCCGTTTTCCCGCCTCTCCCCTGGACCAGGGGAGAGGATTGAGGTGAGGGGTCTGGAACTCACATGCCGTAGATGTGCCACCGGATCCCTCTCCCTTTCGAAAGGGCGAGGCGAGCCCGTGCGCATCGCCTTGTTTGGTCAGAATGTCGAATTAACGTTAGGCAATCTACCACAGAGAAGTGCCGCGATTTTTGCAATTCGCGATCATGCCAGCCATGATGATTGATGCCCGCGACAACTACAGAAACCGCACGGGTGCCGGAAGGCATCAGCGGCCGGCAGCAACGTCTGCCCGTGGGCAGAATCACGTGGCGGCACACATTCCGTGCGCTGCGGCATCGCAATTACCGCCTCTTCTTCTGGGGACAGTTGGTCTCCCTCATCGGCACTTGGATGCAACAGACTGCGATGAGCTGGTACGTGTACCAAATTACCAATTCAAAATTTTTGCTCGGCCTCGTCGCAGCCATCGGTTCAGCACCGATGGTCTTCTCATCAATATGGGGCGGCGCGCTGGCTGATCTCTATCCGAAAAGGTCCATCCTCGTGGCGACCCAATCCGCCCAAATGCTTTGCGCATTTTTGCTGGCTGCAGGCGTCTCGCTCGGGTTCGCCTCCACCGGGTTTATCATGGTCGTCGCAGCGCTAAATGGCATCTCCATGGGGTTCGACATGCCCGCGCGCCAGGCCTTCACCGTGGA
>DATFXP010000125.1:0-36818 GCA_035315785.1 Candidatus Udaeobacter sp.
CAAGAAGAAGATAATTTTCCGGCTGCTCTTTCGAAAGGCGCTCCATTTCGTTGCGCGCCTGGCGCCAACTTTCCTCGGCGCCAACTTGGTCGCCCGCGACTTCTTGCGCCCAGCCTAGCCAAAAGCGCAGCTCACCATTGAGGTAACCCAACGCTGGATCTTGCTTGGCCAGTATTTCCTTTAGCCGAGGGATGACCTCTGCCGTCTGACGCTCTAGGATCGCCTGGTACACTTGTGTTTCCAAGGCGTCCCTGTCGTCAGCGGTTGGACGGAGCGGAGCGACGAGCGCTGCGGCTCGCGGAAGATCGCCTTCAGCTTGCAGTATCGCTGACTTGAACGCCAGAGTATTAACGTCGTCTGGTGCAAAATCGAGAACCTGATCAAGCTTTCGCAGCGCTTCAGTAAAGCGGCGGAGAACCATATAGGAACCCGCGTGTTGGGTGAATAGATATCCGTTGCGCGGGTCCAGCCGCTCGGCTTCATTGAAGTACGATTCGCTTCGGTCCCACTGGCCTTGCCGACGCGTGACAACAGCGAGCGCTGCAGAAATCTGACTGCTATTCGGCAGCAGCCGTTGCGCCTCTTCAAGATAACGCACCGCAGTGTCATAATCCTTGAGGCAGGCATAGTGATAGTATCCCTTCGCGTACAATGCCTCACCGAGATTGGGCTGAAGAACGAGGGCGGTTTCTGCCGCCCGCCGTGCCTCATCGCGGAGCGCAGCTGTTGGTTCAAGAACTTGGGTGAGGAAACCGCGCGCATCCACGTAAGAAAGTAGGGCCCAACCCAGAGCAAACTTTGGGTCGAACCGCACTGCTTCTCTTAGATATTTTTGGGCGCCAACAAAATTGGCGGTTTTGAGTGTGTAAGCCAGGCCGCGCAGATAGGCATCGTAAGCTTGAACATTGTCCGTGGGCTTGGCAGCTATCATATTCTCTTCGTGACCGGTGAGTTTCGCCCGCAATTGGTCGGCCACTGCTTTGGCGATGTCGCTTTCTACTGAAAAGATGTCCGTCAGCTTGCGATCAATTGTGTCGGCCCAAAGATGCGAATCGTCGGTAGCCTTAATTAGTTGCACGTTGACGCGCACGGCATCGCCGATCTTCTGGACGCTGCCTTCAAGGATGTTTGCGACGCCGAGTTGCTTTGCGATTTCACGCACATTTCCAGGAGCACTTTTGTAATGCTGTGTGGACGAGCGCGAGATCACCTTCAGATCGGCGATTTTGGATAAGCGGGTCAGAATCTCGTCCTGAATTCCTTCGGCAAAATAGGCGTTAGCCTTTTCTTCGCTCCGATTTTCAAAGGGCAGCACCGCAATGCTCTTTTCCGGCGCGAGATTCAAAGGTGGATTTTGAATTCCAGGTATTGGAATGAAGCGTGCCGCCAGCAGCCCGAGCGCAACGATGGCTGCGACTGCGAGAGCGGCGCGGGTACGTCGGACGCTGCGGACCTCAGGCGAGCAACGTTTCAGGCGAGCTGCCAACTCGACGGTGCCGGGTCGCGATGCCGGTTCGAATGCGAGCATTGATTCGATCAGTGACTTGAGGCGATGCGGGACGTGTGCTGCTTTAAGTTGTTCGGTAGGAAGCGTATTTGATTTTTGGGCGCGGTGGATCTCGGAAAGAGTATGGCCGGCAAATGGCGGTTTCCCGGTAAGCGCGAACCAGAGTGTTTCGCCTAACGAGTAAATGTCGGAGCGCACGTCGAGCGCAGAATGTTCAAATTGTTCTGGACTGGCGAATACTGGTGTGCCCACAAATTCGCCATGGGTGAGCGACTTCGGATCCGTTTCCGTGTGAAAAGCTTTAGCCAAACCAAAATCGATTATTTTCACCACCGGTATCCCGCTCTTCCGGAGCGCCCGTAATTTAGGTCGCTTAGACCTGGTTTGATCGCTCCCTATTGCTTCGGGGTCGTCCGGCTTTACGAGCATCAGGTTCGCTGGCTTTAGATCGCGGTGCACTAACCCGTGCTTTTCTGCCGCGGCAAGTGCCGAGGTGACTTGCCCTGCGATTCCGATGGTAGTACGAACATCGAGCGGCCCGGTGCGGTGAACGCGTTCGTCGAGGGTCTCACCCTCGATTAGTTCCATCGCATAAAAGTACTGGCCTGTCTCAAGGCGCATCCCGAATTGATAAACGGTTGCGATGTGTTCATGTCGTAGTGCTGCAGCCGCGCGCGCTTCGCGAACAAAGCGTTCACGGGCGTCGGCGCTTCTCTCGGCGATATCGGTTTTGATGATCTTTAAGGCGACCTTGCGCTGGAGCGAAGTGTCGGTCGCGCGATAGGTGACGCCCATCGCTCCACGGCCAAGCTCGCAGAGACTTCCATCGGCGTGACAATCGATTTCATAGACACCGAAGCACATGGCGCTCTCGACAGCGTCGGGCGTTGAATCGTGCACCGTTTCTTCTTCGTTGCCGATTCCCGCCTGCAAAAGACAAAACATGCAGCCGCCTTCTCCACCGAATGTTTCCTCAAGCGCAGCGCCGCAGGTTGGACATGTCGAAATTTGGCGGGCGGGAGGCTGCATTGGTGTTGACTAACCGCCGGGCTTAGTTAGGCGAGACCGGGCCAGCGATGGGCCGATCTTGCGCTCAATCTCTTCTTGAGCCTCGGGGGACATTTGGAGCTATCTGATGACAGGTCCTTTCATAAACCCGCTGCCAGGCTATGTCGAGGGTAAAGCTCGCAACATCAAACGGTTAAAAGCTCGAAGAGATCGCCAGTCTTATCGAGTTTTCGATTACATGTTGTGTCTCGCGCGTGTGGAGATCTTCGCGAAAGGTGACGAAGGAAGACAAGCCCTTGGGCACAAAGGCAAAGTCGACCGGCCAAACAGTTGCTACCGACCCTCGGCTCGGTGATGCAGCGGCGGCTTTTTTGTGGATCGCAGTACCAGCTCGTCTCCTATAACAATGAGTTCACTGCTGGATGGTGCCGCGGGTTTGAACGGAAACGGCGGTCGTAGCACCGCAGATGCTTGCGATCCAAACGCGAGCGAAACAATTGTGAGCACGACTGCACACTTCATTCGAGTTGTGAAGACGGGATTCATAGGAGTTCGAACTCCTTTCCCAGGCTGATTTCCTCTGCGATTAAGTTCTCGGCGCGAATGTTTGTTTCCTCCGAGGCTTCAACACGGGCCCACTCTGCCTTAATCGCTTCCCCAACTGCGACCGGTAATCCGGTGTCTAAATCGTAAACGATAAAAGTTCTCATGAGTCAAATCTCCTTTCAGCGGTTTTGCTCTTTATCTCCACTGAGTACTTCGGAAGATTCGGCGCGATATTGCAGAGAATTTCGAGCGAACGAGATTTCCCGGACTGCAGAAGACAACAAGGTCCTGTCCTAACGCTCGGCTACCGTGCGGCTAAGACGCGGCACAAATATCGCAGTTCTTCGTCCACGTCTTCGGTTTCAAACACCGTGTCGCGCACGACTTCGCGTAGAATTGCGCGATAACGCTTGCGCAATCGAGCGACATCGCTGCGCAATGTCGCGACTGGCCGATGCGCTCGCTGGGCCATCTGTTCGTACGGAATTGCCGATTCTTCGCTGGCTGAAAGATATGGCATCAAATGACTAAGGAGGTCTGCTTTGCCGGCGAGCGTGCACTCTTTCGTGAGTCGATCCAGCGCTTGCCGCAAGAGCAAGGCTGCCCACTCACGGTCGTAGACTTCCTCGGGTTGCCATTTCGTTGCTCGCGCAATTTGCGTCTCCGCTTCTGCGGTGGCTTGATCGTCCAAGCTCGTAAGGATCATGCCACCGCCGCGTTTCAAAGCCTGTCCCCGATCATGCACATCGGCGACGTAGTGTTTTAGTGTGCCGAGGAGAAAAGAGCGAAACCGTCCTTTCTCTCGGTCGGCGCGCGCGTACGCACGAGTATCGATCAAGTCAGCGAAGAAGCCTTGGATCAAATCTCGCGCATCCTGTGTGCTGCATCCTTGTCGCCGTAAAAAGGAGTAGAGCGGGCGCCAGTAAGTTTGGCATAGTTCTGAGAGCGCATTGAATGCGTGAGCTGAAACTGTCGCCGAGTTGCCCGCTTCGAGGACTATTGACCAACGAGTCGAGGCGAATGACTCATAGCGACTTTCCGCCCCGCCGCCAGGGGGAACCGGCGCTGTTTTCACATGTGAACGACAATAAGTAACACGTGGCGTAGTAGCAAGAGATAAGCGACGTGGAGAGTCCGTGAGCACTCGCGTCATGAGAAAACACATTTTAGACTGCGACTCAGGAATGATATCGCTACAGAAACGCTTCTTGTTCGTTCACATTCCAAAGACAGCCGGTAACTCAATTCAGAGTGTCCTGCGCGATTACTCGGAGGATCAACTTGTTGCTCTCAGAAATGAGCAGGATGGGATTGAGCGGTTCGGACTGCGCAATCCAAAGTATAAGGTCAGGAAACACTCGACGCTGAGCGAGTATCACGATGCTCTGGGGAACGAGCAATTTCGGAATCTCTATAAATTTACCTGTGTGCGGAATCCGTGGGATCGAATGGTGTCGTATTATTTCACCCCCACGCAAAATCCCGAAACCTGGAACAGGAAAAAATTCCGCGAAACAATTTCCAAAGCTGTGTCGGTCTCGGACTATTTGCGACTCGACAACAGCGAAGGAGATCCATTTGCCAATGTCGATCGCATCATGCAGTTCGAAAATCTGGCCGACGATTTTCGCGCTGTGTGCGCTGCGATTGGCATTCCGCCACCAGCCCTGCCGCAATACAACCGCTCAAGCCGCGAGCATTATTCAAAATATTACGATGACGAACTTTGCGAACTCGTGCGCGCGCGCTTCGCTGCGGAGATTGAGCGGTTTAACTACACGTTTGACCAACAATGAATGCCAATGTTCTACACCGATTTGGCGCCGTGCGTCAGCTTTGGTCCGTCTTTCGTGTCGCGCACTTCCCAGCCAAGTGCAGAGATCCGCTCGCGTAGTTCGTCGCTGCGTTTCCAATTCTTTTCGCGTCGTGCGTGCTCGCGTTGTTGCGCGAGCTGCGCCACTTCATCTGGAATGGTCACGTCAGTCTCCGCTTCAAGATCAAGAACGGTGTTGATCCGTTTCCACCAGTCCAGCCATCCGTTTGCCGAAGCTGCATCCATTTTGTCTTGGTCCATCGCGCGATTGGTTTCACGAATCGATTCGAATAGAAAACCGAGAGCAGCCGAAATGTTGAGATCGTCATCGAGCGCGTCTTCGAATTGTGAAGTAGCGTCGGCACGCTGCGCCGACCGGACGCCCCGACGCGGCGTCCCTACCAACTCGCGTAACCGTTTAAGCCACTCATCGATTCGGGCTAAAGACTCGCGCGCCTCGTTCATTCCTTCCCAGGTGAAGTTCAGGGGCACGCGATAGTGCACACGCAGGAGCGCGTAACGGAGCTCGCGCCCGGTGTAACCCTCGGCCACAACATCGGGCACGGTGTAAAAATTGCCTAACGACTTTGCCATTTTCTGGCCGTCCACCAGCAGATGCGCGCAATGCAGCCAGTAGCGCACGAACTTCTTTCCAGTCACGCCTTCGCTCTGCGCGATCTCCGCCTCGTGATGCGGGAAAATGTTATCAACGCCGCCGCAGTGGATGTCGATCTGATCGCCTAGCAATGCCATGGACATCGCGCTGCACTCGATGTGCCAGCCGGGACGACCCGGTCCCCACGGCGAGTTCCATTTCACGTCGCCGTCTGCTTCGTCCCAACCTTTCCACAGTGCAAAATCACCGATGTGTTCCTTGTCGTATTCGTCGTGCTTTACGCGGCCGGTCGATTGCAACTGCGTCAGATCGAAGTGCGCGAGCTTTCCATAATCCGGGAACTTGTTAATGCGAAAGTAAACTGATTTGTCGTCGGCCTGATAAGCGAGCCCGTTTGAAATCAGCGCATTGATCATCTCGATCATTCTGTCGATGTAACGTTGGTCGGTCGCAGCCGGGTATTCGTCCGCGCCCTTGATACGCAACGTGCGGGCATCTTCGAAGAAAGCGTCTTTGAATTGTTCTGTGAACTTTTGCAGCGGCACGGCGGCCTCGCGTGCACCACGAATGGTTTTGTCCTCGACGTCTGTGATATTCATCACGCGATTCACCTTGTAACCGCGCAGTTCCAAATGCCGCTGAAGCAAATCTTCGAAGATGTAGGCGCGGAAATTTCCAATGTGCGCTCGGCTATAAACGGTCGGTCCGCACGTGTACATTCTAATTGGACGCGCCATTGGATCGCGTGGCTCGAATTCCTCAATTTCGCGCGTGTAGGTATTGAAAAAGCGAAGAGCCATTAATCCATTTCGACTGTGGCGATGGCGATCGCGGCGATGCCTTCGCCTTGCCCGATTGGGCCGAGCTTCTCGTTCGTTGTCGCTTTCACGCTTACGTCGGATTCGCTCACACCGATTGCTGCCGCAATGTTTTGTCGCATCGCCGAAGCGTGCGGCGTGAGTTTCGGTGCCTCAGCGATCACGGTCGCGTCAACATTGACGACCCGCGCGTTTCTATCGGCGAGCAGATTGCCGACGCGCTTCAAAATTTCCATGCTGCTGATACCGCGAATCGATTCATCGGTATTTGGAAAATGCTGTCCAATGTCGCCGGCGCCGATCGCACCGAGTAACGCGTCTGCGATTGCGTGCGAAAGAACGTCGGCGTCTGAGTGCCCCTCCAGTCCGCGCGCATGCGCGATTTCGACGCCGCCCAATATGAGTTTTAGGCCCTCCGCGAAACGATGGATGTCGTAACCAATCCCGGAGCGGATCATGGGCGTCGACTAGTTAAATCGTTCAATCGTTGAATCGTTGAATCGGTAAACCGCAAATCCGATGTGATGATGTAACGGTCTAACGAATTCCGTTCACGGCTGAAATCACTCATTCCAGTTTCAAATTGATCAGCCCATTCGACGCGGCGATGCTGTATTTGTCTTTCATGTTTTCGCGCGGGCGAAGATCGACAGTTCCACCGGCGTTTTCAACCAGGAGTGAACCTGCGGCGATGTCCCACAAACTGATTCCCGTTTCGATATATGCGTCGAATCGGCCCGAGGCGACGTACGCCAGGTCGAGCGCCGCGCTGCCGAGCACGCGGCATTTCCGAACGCGATGAATCATTTGCTGAAGGCGGGGGAAATTCGTGTTGATCGTCTCTCCCGTTTTCGCCAAACCGATTGAAATAACGGCTTCGGCGAGCTCCGCTCGATCGCTCACATGGATCGGAGCTCCGTTTAATTTCGAAACTTCGCCTCGTTGTCCGGTCCACATCTCGCTGCGAATGGGATCGTAAATCACGCCAACGACGATCTCTTTCTGCAGGCGCAGCGCAATGGAAACGCAAAAATGCGGAATGCCGTAGAAATAATTCACCGTTCCATCCAACGGATCGACAACCCATTGATGATCGCTGGACTGATCTCCCACGATCCCTTCTTCGCCGTAAAGCGCGTGCTCGGGAAATTCTTCGAGAAGCAATTTGCCAATCAACTCCTGCGCCCGAACATCGATTTCCAATTTGATGTCATGCGCCGCGGACGCTTTAACGCGCTGCTGTTGCTGAAAATTTTCGCGCAATAATTTGCCGGCGGCGCGGGCTGCGTTCTCCGCTGCATTTAGGTAATGCTTCATCGGGAAGCACTACGTCGCACAAAGAATACAAAGTGCACGATGGAAATGCGCACCGAGTGTCTCTGTAGCGGCGGTCTGCGACCGCCGGTCGCGCGTTTTCGAAAATAGGTTCGGCGCTCACAGAGCGCCACTACAGCAAAGTACAGAAAAAACCGGGAGGAAAATAAATTCTCCCCCCGGGTTGAAGTTTAGGGTTGTGACCCCGAAGAAATTCGGGGCCGTTAACACAGCGTTGGGCTTAGTGCCTCTTTTTCTTCGCTGTTTTTTTCTTTGCTGCTTTTTTCTTTGCCATCGACTAATTCCCCCCTTTCAATCCGCAACGCGCGGGGCATTGTGAAGAGTTGGGAATGACTTCACTTATGTGCGTTCAGTAATCATCACATCATTTTTGTCAAACCTTTTTGTTGCGAATCTAGAAAAAATTTTCACCAGCTCGCGTGCGATAATTTTTTTTGGCGCGCGCGAAATTTTTCTCGTTTCGCCATTACGAAACAAAATCAACAACTCATTTTCGTCGGTTTCGATTGCGACGCGCGCGTCGTTCGCGACGATAATATCGCAATTCTTTTCGCGCAGTTTTTTCGCGGCATTTACCTCGAGGTGATCCGTTTCCGCGGCGAACCCGACGAGAAGAAATTTGCGAGCGGGTTGGCTGCCTAACGACCGGAGGATGTCGCGTGTCGGAACTAATTCGATCGAAATTCCCTCGGCGCGTTTCTTAATTTTTACGGGCGAGACTTGAGCCGGCTTGTAATCGGCCACCGCGGCGCAGAGTACGCAAACGTCAGAATGGTCCGCGTATTGGTGAACGGCTTCGAACATTTCGTCACTTGTCGAAATGGAAACGATCCTTGCGTTGCGCGGCGGCGCGAGATTCACCGGACCGGAAATCAGAATCACCTCATGCCCGACATTCAATGCCGCTTCGGCGATGGCGTAGCCCATTTTTCCGGACGAACGATTGGAGATGTAACGGACTGGATCGATCGGTTCGCGCGTTGGACCGGCGGTGATGAGAAATGTCACGCGATCAATTTGTCGTGCTGAGTAAGAAGAAATTCTGCGCGAAACGCGATCTCGTTCACTTTCCACAATCGGCCCAGTCCTTCGTACCCGCACGCCAGCATTCCTTCTTCCGGGCCGATGAATTCCACTCCCTGCGCTTTGAGTTTTTCGACGTTCTCCTGCGTCGCGGGATGTGCCCACATTTTTCCGTTCATCGCTGGCGCGATCAGAATCGGCGCGCGGGTGGCGAGCGCGATGGCCGCGAGTGGATGACCGGCCAGACCGTGCGCGAGCTCGGCGATCATGTGCGCAGTTGCGGGCGCGATCAGCAGCAGGTTCGCGCGATCGGCAAGATCAATGTGCCCCGGCCGCCAGCTCTCTTTTTCGTCGAAGAAGCTCGTCATCACTGGATTTTTCGACAGTGTTTGCAGCGTGAGCGGCGAAATAAATTCGGCAGCATCGTGTGTCATCACCGCAAAAACTTCGTGACCTTGTTTGACCAGCAGACTCGCAAGCTCTGCGGATTTGTACGCAGCGATCGATCCCGTGACGCCGAGCACCACCGATTTCCTGCCGGGTGGAATGTTCACCACTTTTCGGGACCTCGCCCTCTCCAACTTACGTCTGGAATTTTTTTCCATCGCAGCCATATCCGTCAATTTAGCGTCAACCGTCTGCTCAAGAACATTTCAGCAGACATTATGTTGCGGACGTTCTCGAGATCTTCTTCGACTGAACCGCTGACGATAGTGTAACGGTAATCGCGCCATAATTCCATTTCTCGGATGGCGGTGGCAAGACGCGACTCGATCTGCCGCGGCGTTTCCGTTCCACGTTTCATTAATCGCCTACGCAATTCTTCCATATCCGGCGGCATGATGAAGATGTCCGCCAGCGCCTGCCGAATAATTGGATCGTCACAATTGCGGGTCGTCGCGGCTCCTTGCGTGTCGATGTCGATTAAGACGTCGATGCCGTTTTTCAAGTTTGTCAGGACCGGTGCGCGTAATGTGCCGTAAAGATCCTGGTGCACCTTCGCATGTTCCAAAAAATCGCCAGCATCGATTTGGGCATGAAAATCTGCAGCGGAAACAAATCGGTAATGTTCGCCGTCAATTTCGCCGGGGCGCCGCGCTCGCGTTGTGCAGGAGACGGAATAAAAAAAATTTCCGGTTTTTCTGAGGGCTTGAACAACAGTGGTCTTTCCCGCGCCCGATGGAGCGGAGATGACGAAAAGAATTCCGTGCCGGCTGAATCGGTTATTCAAGATTTTGAACTTGCTCGCGGATCTTCTCGAGTTCGGCTTTGCAGCCGATGACGCGTTGCGAAATTGCAGCGTCGTTTGCTTTGGCTCCGAGTGTGTTGAGTTCGCGGAAAATCTCCTGAGTGATGAATTCCAGTGTGCGCCCAACCGGCTCTTTGCTACGCAAATGATGGGCAAATTGAGCAAGATGACTCTCAAGACGCGTCAGCTCTTCGGATACATCGGCGCGATCGGCAAAGAACGTAATCTCTTTCAAAACGCGTTCGTCGTCGTTAGGCAGCGGCAACCCGGCTTTCTCTATCCGATCGAGCAGCGCTGCGCGATACCGTTTCACCACGTCGGGATGCAGCGTCCGGACTTCCTTGAGTTTTTTTCGAATTGCTTTGAGACGGTGAATCAAATCCTTAGCCAGATGTTTGCCCTCGCGTTCTCGCATTTTTATCAGATCTGTGAGCGCAGCGCGCAGGGCGCGTTCGACTGCCGGCCACGTATCTTCTGGACTAAGCGCTTCTTCCGGGAACCGCATCACGCCGGGTGCTTGCAGGATCGTGGCGATGGTAATCTCGCCCGGGGCGTTCAATTCTTCTTGCAACGAGCGCATCGCTTCGTGATACGAACGGGCGAGTTCCGTATTAAGCGCAAGCTTCCGCGCGTCGTTCGCCCCGCTGTGAAGACTGATCGTCGCGTTGGTGCGACCGCGCGAAATATTTTCGTTGATTGTCTGGCGAATGCGCGGTTCGAGCTCAACGAGATCGCGCGGCAAATTGACCACGACGTCGCTCTGTTTCCGGTTCACCGAATTTAGCTCGACAGTAAATTTTGTTCCATCGTGATCGGTCTCGCCACGACCGTATCCAGTCATGCTTCGCATATGTCGGTGCAAAGTTTATCGCAGAGAAACGGAAACGTTCAACGCTCACTCGAAAGCGCAGCGCGACACATGATTGAAAAGCAGCAGGCCATCCGTTATGGACGCCCGTGAATCACTGGCAAAAGGAAGTTGTCGCGACAGTGATCTTTGGGATCACATATGTGCTGATCAGTGGGCGACAGCTGAAGATTCTTCCTTTGAACCGGCCAGCTGCCGCCTTGCTTGGACCGGTGTTGATGGTTTCAACCGGCGTCATGACTCCGGAGCAAGCTATCGCGCGGTCAATTATGACACGCTCGTCCTATTACTCGGGATGATGCTCATCTCGGCATATCTTTATCTGGCGCACTTTTTTGAATGGACAGCGGACGTTGCACCGGGCAGCAGTCAGCCGTGAATCTCACGCTGTTCCGAAGCTCGATCGCGGTTTGCTCAGCCTCGTCTGTATCGTGTTTGTCGTGATCTTCGCCTGTTTCTTGCGGGATTAAATCTGGCATGGACAGCACTTGCGGGCGGCGCTGGTGATGGTTCTCGCGCGCCGCAACACGCATGAGGTTTTGAAGCTTGTTGATTGGCATTTGCTTGTCTTTTTCGCGGCTTTGTTTGTTGTCGTCGAAGGACTCGACACGGGGTTACCCGACGCGATTTATCGTCGTCCGCAGCCGATTTTCTTGGCGCACGCGACAGCGCAGGCGTGGAATTTGACTTGGTTCTCTGTGGCCGGTTCGAACATTTTTTCCAATGTGCCGTTTGTTCTCGTGGCGGGAAAATGGATATCAGCTTCGCTAACCCTGCGCTGATGTGGAAAGTGCTGGCCCTGGCGACGACCTTCGCCGGCAATCTAACAATCGTAGGTTCGGTCGCGAATATGATCGTTGTGGAATCCGCGCGGGAACATCTCGAAATTGGCTTCTGGGATTATGCGCGGTTTGGCATTCCCATCACCATTTTAACTACCGTTGCCGGAACCTTGGGACTGCTCGTGTTGCACTGAGAAATCGGCGTCAAACAAGCGCGTCAATCGCGCGCCGGTGAGGTGAAGGCATTGCGACATGCTGAATTGATTTAAACCACTTCTGTCCGGGAGCGATTCGCTTTGGCCCAGCGCGCCGATACACGGAAAGCGTGACTCGATGATGGGTGAATGCAAACACCGATTCATACACTGGCTGTCCCCGAACAAACGGCTGCTCTAAACGGTTAGGTCCGAGCGGCGGCAAGATCCACATTCCGCGCCATCGGTGGCGGGATTGCTCAAGCAGAATCCGGCCGTGTCTAACGATTAATGCATGCGTTTCAATGAGTTGCTTCATTTTGGGTCTCGATTTACGTGCGGGAAGCGCAGCCGGATTTTTTGCGTGGCAAAACGCTTTAACGGGGCACACATCGCATTTCGGTTTCCGGCGGACGCAAATGAGCGCGCCAAGATCGAGAAGCGCGGAGTTAAAAGTCGCGGCATCGGATTTTGGAAGAAGACACGCCGCATATTGCCAAAGTGTGTTCCGGCCCGCGTCGGAATCGATTGATTCGCGGAAATTGAAAAGCCGCGCCAAAACACGACCGGTGTTTGCTTCGACGATGGGAACCGATTGATCAAGCGCAAAGCTGGCCACAGCGTGCGCAGTATATTTCCCGATTCCGGAGAGTTGTCGTATTTGCTCGATTTCCCGCGGCAAGTTTCCACCATGTCGATCCACAATCATTTTAGCGGTGGCGTGGAGATTTCGTGCGCGAGCGTAATAGCCAAGACCTTGCCACGCGCGAAGCACCGCATTTTCCGAAGCGCGTGCTAGTGAGGTGAAATTGGGAAAACTGCGGAGCCAATTATGGTAATAAGGGAGTACGGTGGCGACCTGTGTTTGCTGGAGCATGAACTCGGAGACGAGGATTGCGTACGGATCGCGGGTCCGACGCCAGGGAAGATCCCGCCCATGATCGCGATACCAGCGAACAAGAGAGCGACGAAAAACGGCAAGTTTCTCTGGCGATTTCACGCTTGGGAGCGAACGTCCAACGCCCAACGCTCGAGGTCCAACGCCGAATTCAGAGTTGAGCATTGGGCGTTGAGCGTTGAGCGTTCGGCGTTTGCCGAAATGAATTCTTACACTCATCCACTTTCGCATGAACAAGTGAAAAGGCTTCGCAGTTTGCTCGAGGAGTCTGGGTTCGAGTTTGCGCCAAAGGAGTGGACAATTTTTTTTGCGCAAAAGAACAAGCTCAGCGTGGCGGTCTATGAGAAGGGACCAAAGGTTCTTGTGCAAGGCAGAGGTCTCGAAGAATTCGTCCAATTCGAGTTGGAACCAAAGATTCTCGGGGAAGCGAAGCTCGGCTATGAAGAAGTACACATGCCCGAAATGTTCGAGCCGCATTTCGGCGTGGACGAGAGTGGGAAGGGCGATTTCTTCGGCCCATTAGTAATATCGGGGGTCTACGTTGATCGGGGTATCGCGCGCAAACTTCTCGATGCGGGCGTCGTGGACAGCAAGCGGATCAGCTCCGATGCACGAGTTCGCGCACTGGCGGACACGATTCGCAAAACTTCACAAGGTCTGGTGGAAACGGTTTTGATCGGTCCCGCCAAGTACAACGAGTTATACGAAAAGTTCGTCAATTTGAACCGGCTTCTCGGATGGGGGCACGCACGGGTGATCGAGAATTTGTTGGCCCAAAAACCGGGCTGTCCGCGGTCGTTATCGGACCAGTTCGCAGACGTGCGGGTAATCAAGGAGTCCTTGATGAGGCATGGTCGCAACATTGTGCTTGAGCAACGG
The DNA here is from genome assembly GCA_035315785.1 of Candidatus Udaeobacter sp. Lineage (GTDB taxonomy): Bacteria > Verrucomicrobiota > Verrucomicrobiia > Chthoniobacterales > UBA10450 > Udaeobacter. Next base: position 13,537 of record DATFXP010000125.1, read on the forward strand.
CCGCGAGCGGAATCCGACATCGCCGTGGCCGCGGCGTCGATCATTGCGCGCGAAGGATTTATCAATTGGCTCGAGCGCAAAGGGAAAGAATTCGGTATGCGCTTGGGACGCGGTGTGTCGCCGAGCGTGAAAGAGACTGCCAAAAAACTTGTCGAAATGAACGGGGCACAAACACTGCGCGAAGTAGCGAAGGTCCATTTCCGCACTGCGCATGAGATTGCTCCGGAACACTACGCCGCACCGCCACCGCGTGAAGATTGGCAAGGGCGCACTTCGCCAAAGATTAGCAATTGAAGCGCTGCCACGAGGTGTTTTAAAGGAACCTGCCGCATTTAAGGAAAAGGCCGGCTTCAAAAAATTGTTTTTTTGTGCTTCATTTGGCCACCGGCAGAGTCACAAGGAACGATTACTAAAATAGATATGGCGAAATTAACTAAGCGCGACATCGTGGTGTCGATCAGCAATCAGACCGGGATGGTTCAGCATCAGGTGTTCGATGTGGTGCAAAAAACCCTCGACAAAATCACTGACAGTTTGGCCAATAATATTCCGGTTGAGTTAAGAAACTTCGGCGTGTTTTTGCCGCGCCTTACCAGGCCTCGGATTGGACGAAACCCTAACCAACCGGGTAGCAGTTTCGTCATTCCGCCGCGTGCGACGGTGAAGTTCAAGGCGGGTAAAATCATGCGGCAGCGCGTAGAAAAGCTCTCTCGCCAAATGAAAGAAGCGGAAGAGCGAAAGGGTAAAACTGCAGTCGGCGCGCACACTGGCGAATAACTGATCTGATTGGACAATTGCGTCTGCGAGCGAAATTCGCAGACTGGGATGCGTGTTCTCACGAATCAGGAGAGCAAGCTCTGAATTGCTTTCTCTAGGCGCTCAAAGTTAATTGGCTTGGTCAAATGTTCAGCAAAACCTGCCTCTCTGGCTTGGTTTACATCTTGTTCGCTGCCGAAACCGCTCAAAGCGATCCCGGGCAAACGTTTGTTGAGACGCACTTCGCGCATTAATTCGTAGCCGCTGCGATCGGGTAATCCGATGTCGCTGATGAGGAGATCGAATTCCTGTGTGCGCACTTTCTCCACGGCCTGCTCGGCGGAATGGGCAATGGTGATCTGGTAACCGCGGCGTTCGAGCATTCTTTTCATGCCGAGGCAGGTATCGTAATGGTCGTCAACCAGCAAGACGCGCCGATGACTTGTAACGCTGGGCTCCGGTTTCCGGTCACTGGGCCGCTCCTGTCCGTGACCATCGCGCTCAATTGGGCTTTCAACGGTGTTTAGCTCGACGGCAAAAATGGCGCCCTGATTCTTTCCGGGGCTTTGGACGCGAATGCCTCCCCCATGCGCGTCAATCAAGGTCTTTGAAATTGTCAGACCAAGCCCGAGTCCTCCGAACCGGCGCGTTATGTCACTTTGTCCCTGTTCGAATGCGTTAAAAATCCTTCCGATCGTTTCCGGCTCGATGCCGATTCCGGTGTCGACAACACGGACCTCGATCTTGTCCGGCGTTGGATTGAGCGTTTCGATGCTGATGCGGCCTTTTTCCGGGGTGAACTTGACACTGTTCTTGATCAGGTTCCAAAAAACCTGTTGCAAGCGTGCTGGATCGCCTTCCACGTATGTGCGACTCGCGCTAAGCTGAAACTTCACCTCAAGATTCTTTGTATCGATCTCGTCGTGGCATATCTCGTAGGCGCGCTGGAGGATTTGGTGAATGGAGATGGGTTCGAAGCTTAGTTGGAGTTTCCCTTTCGAAATGCGGGTGATGTCGAGCAAATCATCGATGAGACGTGCTTCCAATTCGACATTTCGTCGTACCACTTCAAGCGCTTCCTTGACGGGCCCCGAATCCGGCACCTCGGCCTCGAGTTCGCCCACCATGGCGAGCACCGGTGTGAGAGGACTTCGCAACTCGTGAGATAATTGTGCCAAGAACTGGTCCTTCGCGGCGTTTGCAGCAATTAACTCCTGGCGCAGGGTGACATCGCGCGTCTTATCTTCCACCAGATAAAGGACGCCTTGCACGGTTTCCTTTGCGCCTTGCAATCGCAGCAGGTTGATGTCGAGAAAATGCGTCACGCCTGACTTGTCTTTCAACGGCTGTTCGATCTGTTGAAACGGCGTTCCAAAGTTAAGGACCCGCTCAACTGCCCCGGAAGGCGCAATCTTAACATCGTCGCAGGTGATTTCGGTGATGTCGCGACCCGTCGGCACCTCTCCGAAGCGTTCAGCCATTCGGGCAAATGCATCATTGGCATGCAGAAAGCGGCGAGAAACTGGATCGACCAAAGCGATCCCGCCGGGCATGTTTGCCAGCATTTTCTCGTTGAAAATAACCTCACGCTCGAGCTGCTGCTTGGCTTCCAGTTGCCGTTGATAAAAACGGCTACCCAACCATGCAAAAACAGCCGTGAGAACAACCAGCCAGGCCGCCAAGACGGTCATTCGCCCGAGAAGATCATGAACCGGTTTGTAAGCCACCGGAAGTGGTTGCTCCACCAGTGCCACCCAACCAGTCGATTCTATAGGACTGAACGAATAAAGTTTATCGCGATATTCGAAGTGCCCATCCTTGCTCTGGCGAATCTTGTTGAGCAATTCGCTGTTCTCAGGCGACGGCGCACGGGGATTTGGTTTGAAATCATTGCCGAAAAGCGCTGAACCCTGTTGATCGAGGACCTGAAAAACAAAGCGATCAGAAAACTCGATACTGGATAATCGCTTGCCAATTCGCTCTACAAGTACCGAGTCGCCGACGAACCCAAGAACCGTCCTGTCAGGCGCTCGAACAGCGGCGACAATATCAGTGACGAGGCGCCCATCGGAGAATCTCGCATGTACCGACGACACGATTGGTTGGTCTGACGCAGCCGCTTCTTTACGCCATTGATTTGCTCCGAAGTCTTTGCCTACCAATTCGGGCGTCGTCGGGATTGAGCCGAGCAACGCGCCATCCGGTGCGGCGAGGAACATCCCATCGATGTTTGGATGCGAATAGAAAGCCGAGTTAACCCACTGTTGGGCGGCCGGAGCGGGATTCGGCGAACTGAGTATCCTGGCGACCTCGGGAAGAGTCTCGTAATAATTGATGATGGAGCTGCTACCGGTGAGATCGGTTCCCACCACGTGCCCGAGCAATTGCACCAGCGTATGTCGGTCTCGCAAAATGCGTAATTCCAAAGTGTCACGCAGGATCGTATAAGAAACGATCAGCGTCAGGACCGACGGGATCCATCCCGCCAGAAGAATTGGAATGATAATCTTGGAACGCTCGAAACGGTCGCGCCTTCGTTTCGTCATGAAATTACCCAATAATACCGGTGTTTAGCAGAAAATCGGTGAGTCACCGTTAACCTGCTGACCGTCTCAGGCAAGGGGGAATTCCCGTGAGATTTAGTCGATTTTTAGGATTCGGTGGGGGACGAACAGCGAGATCGCCAAACCAGCCAGCGTAGCAATTACGAACCGATAGAAGACTGCTGTGTATCAACACGATGTGACGGCGGTTTTCACTGGTAACCGTATGATTTTTGGATTGACGCAACTGTTGGAAATTGCATCATGTCGGCCTGACTGCGTCATCTATTCGCAGCCATAGCAATCTCCATGCAAGAAAGCATCGGACATATTATCTGGTCGGCCTGCTACCTCAGCGTGCTCATCGGGCTTTCCGCTTATGGGATTCATCGGTATTTCATCATTTATTTGTATCTGAAAAACCGGAAGCGACCGCCAGTTCCAGCCCGGTACTTTGAGGAGCTGCCGAAAGTGACGGTGCAATTGCCGATTTTCAATGAAGTGTACGTCGCCGAGAGGCTGCTCCGTTCGGTAAGTGAACTCGATTATCCGAAGGATCTTCTGCAAATCCAGGTACTGGACGATTCAACGGATGAAACACGCGAGATTACCGCGACGTGTGCGGAGGAATTGCGCCAGCGCGGTTTCAACGTCCAGCGGATCCATCGGACTGATCGAACCGGCTTTAAGGCGGGCGCCCTCGCGGTGGGACTTGCCGCTGCGGAAGGCGAATTTCTTTGCATCCTCGATGCCGATTTCGTTCCAGAAAAAGACCTGCTCAAACGCACCGTTCATTTCTTTACCAATCCCAAAGTGGGGATGATTCAAACGCGGTGGGGGCATCTGAACCGGGGGTATTCGCTCCTCACACGCATTCAGGCAATTTTTTTGGATGGGCATCTTTTGCTTGAGCAAATCGCGCGTAGCCGCAGTGGCCGGTTTTTCAATTTCAACGGAACAGCCGGGTTATGGCGCCGTTCATGCATCGAGCAGAGCGGTGGCTGGCAATATGACACTTTGTGCGAGGACCTGGATCTGAGCTACCGGGCGCAACTCGCAGGCTGGAAGTTCATTTATCTATCCGACGTTGTCACTCCGGCCGAGCTGCCGGTGGACATGAATGGGTTCAAGTCTCAGCAGCATCGTTGGACGAAGGGTTCAGTCCAAACATGCAAGAAGTTGTTGCCGAGCGTTTGGCGTAGCCGGCTCCCCTTTCGAATTAAGCTCGAAGCCACCGGACATTTGATGTCGAATTTCGCTTACCTGCTGCTGGCAATCCTTTGCGTTCTTTTATATCCAGCAACGGGCGGGCCTCCGGTTGGCTGGGTTCGCACAGTGCTTGTCGACATCCCGATTTTTCTGGCGGCATCGGCTTCGGTCGGGCTTTTTTACATTTGCGCGCAACGCGAGTTGCATCCGGCAACGTGGATCAAAGAACTTCTCTTTCTGCCATGTATGCTTGCATTAGGAATTGGTCTCTCGCTGAACAACGCGCGCGCAGTGGTCGAAGCGATGGTTAACCACAAATCGGATTTCACGCGGACGCCAAAGTACGGAATTGAACTGAAGTCACAGCGATGGCGAAGCTGTAAGTACCGGCCGCTCAAGTCGGCGCTCCCGCTCGCCGAGCTGGCGTTTGCCATCTATTTCAGCTACTTCGTCGTGTATGCCATCGTGCACCGGCAGTTTTTCTCGGTGCCGTTTCTGCTGATGTTTCAGGGTGGATTTCTCTACGTCTGTCTCAGTTCGTTCATGAGTGGTTGGTCAAAGTTCAATTTTGGCACTTCACGGGCCCGGGCCGCAATTCCTGCGTGACAAATCGAAATTGTCGAGTACAAGGTTGGGCCATGCTTCGGCCCCTCACAGTCATTCTCAGTCTAATCTTAGCGACGTCCGCGTTTGCGATCGGGCCCGTGGACACCTCGAACCAGTTGATCATTAGCGTTCGTGATCAAAAACTGATGCTTCTGCGGAACGGCGGTAAAGTGGCGGTTTATCCCGTATCGACGTCGATGTTCGGCTTGGGCGACTCTTGGGGACGAATGACCACTCCTCTCGGATATTTAGCGGTAGAAAAAAAGATCGGTGACAACGTGCCAGTCGGCGCTGTATTCCATAACCGGCGACTAACGGGCGAGATTCTTCAACCCAACGCTCCTGGCCGCGACCCCATCACCACGCGCATCATCTGGCTACGCGGGCTCGAGGCGCAGAACGCACACGCGTTTCAACGTTGTATTTATATTCATGGCACGCCTGAGGAAAACAAGATTGGTCGTCCCGCAAGTTACGGCTGCATCCGTATGAAAGCGAAGGACGTTGCCGAGCTTTATAACCAGGTGCCCGTCGGTGCTGTCGTGCAGATTGTTCCTGATGCGCTGCCTAAAGCGGGTAAGACGAAGCCGCGTCAGGAAATGAGCGGCGGCGTTGTCGCGGTCGCTGCAAATGTAACGCCGGCGCCCGCGGCTCCCCCAGCGCAGATAAGTGCCACTACGCTTGCGATGCCGCCCTCCGGCTCGCTCAGCGTAGAACAGATGCGGGTGGGCGGGGCGCTTGCCGGCGCCCGGCAAAAAGCGAAACTCGCGCAGAACAAACGCTTCTAACAGCGTGCGAGCGGGCGTTTGCTCGATAAAATTCTTGATTGTCGATGGCCAACACGAGATCAGCGGCTAAACGTTCCCGACAGACGCTTCGACGCGCTGTCCGTAATCGAAGTGTTAAGACGCAACTGCGCAAACTGCAAAAACAGATCCGCTCCGCGCCGGAGCGCAGCGCCGATCAGATTCGCGCGGCGATTTCTGCTATCGACAAAGCGGCCAAGAGTGGGGTCATTCATCGCAACGCAGCCAATCGTCGCAAGGCGCGTCTTAACAAAGCGCTCGTGGCGAAATAGGGCGCCGCAGCGGCCTTGCTGACGTCCTTGCAATATGCCCGCACCGCGCGGTTTGCAGAGATCCAAGCACTGTAAATGCTCATTGCATATCTTAGCTGCCTGATAGATTCTGTTAAATGATTCCCGCGCTTCTACTCGTTTTATCAGTGGTCGTTTATCGGGTCACGACAGGATTGCTCATTCACTCAGGGGCGGGTTGGCTTTCTAACTTTGCGCCACTCGCCGCGATTGCTCTCTGTAGCGCTGCCTATTTCCCCAAAAAATACAAATTTTCGGTGCCACTACTGACATTATTCATTTCGGACGTGATCATTAATCTTCGCTATGGGGCGCCGCTGCTCGAACCGCAGATTGTGGTTCGTTACTGCGCGCTGGCGCTTGTCGGGTGCCTTGGGCTTCTGTTGCAGAGTCGAGTATCACTAAAAACGCTTTTACCTGCGTCCATTGTTGCGTCCACGATGTTTTACGGCATCACGAACACGTTCTCGTGGTTGAGCGATCCCGGGTACGCGAAAAATTTCGCGGGGCTGATCCAGTCGCTGACCGTTGGGTTGCCTCAATACAGCGCGACACCTACATGGATGTTTTTCCGCAATTCACTCGTCAGCGATCTTGTTTTCACTGCTCTTTTTGTCGTTTGCATGAATGCCGGGCGAAGCATGGGGAGATCGCGGGAACGCGCTTCGCACTTCCGTCCTGTTGCTGCCGGATAATTGATTATGCAGCCGGTGGAGCAGCGCGACGAAGTCGAGATGCTCTCGCTCATGCTGTTGATTCGGCGCTTTGAGGAACGCGCCAGCCAGCAGTACCAAGCGCAGAAGATTGGCGGCTTTTGTCATCTTTATATTGGCCAGGAAGCTGTCGTAGTCGGGGCGATCGCGGCCGTGCGTCCGGATGATTACATCATTACTGCTTACCGTGACCACGGACACGCCATTGCTCGGGGCACAACCGTTAATGCGTGTATGGCGGAGCTTTTCGGGAAGGAGACCGGCTGCTCGCGCGGCCTCGGAGGATCAATGCATTTTTTCGACAAGCGACACCACATGTATGGCGGGCATGCGATCGTGGCCGCGCATGTACCATTGGGGGTGGGGTTGGCTTTTGCGATCAAGTACCGCGGCGAGGATCGCGTCACGCTCTGCTTCTTTGGCGATGGCGCGATTAATCAAGGCTCGTTCCACGAAGCATTGAATCTCGCCGCGCTGTACAAGCTGCCGATCATTTTCATTTGTGAAAACAACCTTTTTGCCATGGGCACATCGGTAACACGGTCGACATCGCTCAAGCAGATCGTGGATCGGGCGGAAGGTTACGATATCCCCGGTGAGATCGTCGATGGGATGAACTTCCGCGAAGTACGCGACAAAGTCGCCGAGGTTGCCGATTCCATCCGCAAAGAATCGCATCCGGCGTTTCTGGAAGTGCGCACGTATCGTTATCGTGGCCATTCCATGTCGGATCCCGCCAGTTACCGAACCAAGGAAGAACTCGAAAAATATCGTCTTGATGATCCGATCATACGTCTGCGCGCGCAGCTTACACGCGAGGGAAAATTGACGAACGAACAGTTCGATCAGCTCGACAAGCAGGCAAAGCAAACAGTGTTGGATGCGGTAAAATTCGCGGAAGAAAGCCCGCAGCTACCGGTCGAGAAACTCTACGATTATGTGTATTTCAACGGAGCTCAGTCGTGAGAGAAATTACGTATCGCCAGGCATTGAATGAAGCGCTCGCTGAGGAGCTGGAGCGTGATCCCAATGTTTTCCTGATGGGTGAAGAAGTCGCGGAATATCAGGGGGCGTACAAAGTGAGTGCCGGATTACTGCAGCGCTTTGGTCCGAAACGCATCATCGACACCCCGATCAGCGAGAACGGATTCGCCGGTTTGGGCATCGGTGCAGCGATGGTGGGGCTGCGTCCAATTATAGAGTTCATGACGTTCAGTTTCTCACTGGTGGCTTTCGACCAGTTGGTGAACAACGCGCCAAACATGTTCATGATGTCGGGCGGCCAATTCAATATCCCGATTACGTTTCGTGGACCGAACGGCCCGGCCCATCAGCTTGGAGCGACGCACTCGCACGCCACGGAGAACTTTTATGCCAGCGTCCCCGGCCTGAAAGTTTGTACACCCGCGACCCCACGGGATGCCAAAGGTTTGTTGAAAACCGCGATCCGCGACGACAATCCCGTGTTGGTCCTTGAAGCGGAACTCCTTTACAGCTCAAAGGGAATGGTCGAGCCGCCCGATGAAGAACTGCTTATCCCGCTGGGGAAAGCGGAGGTGAAACGCGAAGGCAGCGATGTGACCGTCATTTGTTACGCGCAGACGGTTCCTATCGCTCTAAAAGTCGCGGCTCAACTCGAAGAGGAAGATATTTCCGCCGAGGTCGTCGATCTACGCTCGATTAAACCGCTCGATGAGCGCGCAATTTTTGATTCCATCGCGAAAACGCATCGCGTGGTGATTATTGAACAGGACCATCCGTACTGCGGAGTCGGCGCAGAAATTTGTTATCGGATTCAAAAAGACATTTTTGATGAGCTTGATGCGCCGATTCTACGCGTATCACAGGAAGATGTTCCGATGCCGTACAATGAACACTTGGAACATTCCGTCCTGCCGAACGCCGAAAAACTCTTCGCCGCCGTGAAAAAGGTTTGCTACGCGTAAAAACCTTTAATTGCACTTATGCCTGAGGTCCAGATGCCCAAACTGAGCGACACGATGACCGAGGGTACTCTTGTCTCGTGGAAGAAAAAGAAGGGCGACCAGGTTTCGGCCGGGGAAGTTATCGCCGAAATCGAGACTGACAAGGCGACCATGGAGTGGGAATCGCCCGAGGACGGCACGCTCACCGAAATTTACGTGCAGGAAGGCGGCAAGGTGAACGTGGGCGATAAAATCGCGTTCATCCGCGGAGAAGGCGAAGAAGCACCGAAACAGGAAGCGGCGGCTCAGAAAAAAGAAAAACAGCAGGAGACCGGCGAAGAGAAAGAAAAGAAGCCAAAAGCCGAAACGGAAAAACCCGCGCTTGCAGAAGCAAAACAAAAAGAAACCGCGCCACCGCAGCAAAAAAGTTTAGAGGCGGCTGTGTCGACCGCTCGACCTGATCCGATGCGAGCAGCGCCTCAGGCGAAACAACAAAAATCGGAAGAAGCCCGCGTGAAAGCGTCGCCTGTCGCGCGTCGAATCGCAGCGGAACTCGGCGTGGATCTTTCCGCAGTGAAAGGTACAGGACCGGACGGACGCGTGACCGAAATGGACGTTCGCGCTGCGGCCAAAACTGTAGCCGCGGGCGTTGACCGCGGCGGCACGAAGCCCGCAACGAAAACGCCTGCTCGGGTTAAATCTGGCGAAAGCGCTCGCATTCAGCTTTCCGGAATGCGCAAAATCATTGCGCAACGGCTGGTCGAAAGTCTGGGTCCGGTTCCACACTTTTATCTGACAATCGATATTAATGCCGGGCCGCTGATGGAAGCGCGTGAGGAATTGAAATCCGCGGGCGAAGGCGCGGATGCCGCGAAGATTACGGTCAACGACTTTGTTTTGAAAGCCGCGGTGATGGCTGCGATGAAGGTGCCGCGCGTGAATGCCTCGTTCGACAACGACGCAATCGTGCAGTACGCGGACGTCGATCTCGGCGTCGCGGTTGCGATCGAAGAGGGATTGCTGACGCCGGTCATTCGCGCGGCGCAAGACAAATCGCTTCGCGAGATTAGCGCGTTAGCCAAGGACCTTGCGCATCGCGCACGTAACAAGCGAATGAAACCGGAAGAATTTCAGGGCGGCACATTCACCGTCTCAAATTTGGGCGGAATGGGGATCGACAGTTTTTCGGCTGTCATTAATCCACCTCAAGGCTTCATTCTCGCGGTAGGCAGAGTCACAAAAATCCCAATTGCTGACGACTGCGATCAAGTGATGGTTGGCCATGGCATGTCGATTACGATGAGCTGCGACCATCGCGTCATCGATGGCGCGCTCGGCGCCGAGTATCTTAAGGAATTGCGGCACCTGCTGGAAAACCCGGCACTGCTAATGGTCTAAAACTGTGGCCGCTTATTGCGAGAAGCGCAGCTTCGATGCGAGGTGGCACAACTATCGTCGTCCGCACGGCGACGGCTATAATCCGCCGGTTTCCCACACCATGAAATCGTCTAGTGTCTGGCGTGTTTTGTCGGTGACAAATTCGACTACGGTTGCGTCGTCGACGTAGCCGAGAACTGGCGTTGCGTCCGGAATCAAATCGAATGGGTCGATCAGATAATTGAGGGCGGCAACAATCCACAACAGTGCATTGCCCGGAATTTGATCGTACTCGCCGCGATGGTGGGCTCGGACTAATCGCAGCATGGTTTGCAGATAAGGCCAATACTCTTGGAACGGCTCTCTTGGCACTGCTGCTGCCTTTTTCGATGCTTCATTGAAGAGCGCTATCAGCGTATCAGAATCGTTGAGACACGCTTTTGCGTCGATCAGTGCCCGAGCGAATGCGTCGCTGCGAAGCGCGGGTTTACGGTAGGGCACATTTTGCTCAGAATTTCTCGCTGCACGCCGAACCTTTGGTTCTGAGCGCGACTTCGTTTTCGGTGTTTTCATTTCGCGAATCAAAACACTTCGATGCGCGTATGAGAAGCAGATTCGTAATGCGCGACTCTTACGGTTTTGTTGCCAGGATGAGCGGTGATGGCCCGGGCGCGTCGAGCTTCCGGACTTTTTTGAAGCCGGCGTCCTGCAGCCATTTTTTGATTTCATTAAAGCTGAACGTGGCGCCCTTTTCAGTGTTGACGAGCATTTGCACGGAAAACATCAGCGATTGCAGCGGTTTGGTGCGATCGTCATTCACCAGCCATTCTGCAATCGCGATTGTGCCGCCTGATTTCAAAGCACGAAAAACCTTCTTGAGCAATTGACGACCACGTTGTTCGCCTTCGCTGTGTAGGATATGCCCCAACGTCGCGACATCGTAGCCGCTGCCAAAATTTGCTTCTGACAAGTCGCCTTCGATGAAATCGAAACGATCCCGCACACCAAATTTTTCGGTGATGCGTTTCGTTGTAGGGATCATTCCCGCCCAATCGACCGCCGTCACGCGTACTCGCGGCGACCTCTGTGTCACCGCGATTCCCCAGATCCCTGAACCCGCCGCGAGGTCGATCACGCGCACTTGTTCTTTCGCCTTGGAGACTTTCAGGTGATGGGCAAGTTTCTGCGCGCCAGGATAGCTCATCGGGATGATCGTCTCCACGAGTTGACTGAAGAACTCCGTGCCCTCGGTTTCCTGATTCACGGCGACCGTGGGTCGTCCGTCGCGCACGATGTCGGTCAGCCGCAGCCAGCGCGAAGCCATTACCGGCAAAATCGATCCGAAAAATCCGGCGAGCGTACCCGGTTCTTCGCTGATAAGAAATGCCTTGCTCTCCGGGGTCAGAGAATATCTCGATTGTCGATCTTTCTTCAGCAGTTCCAAGCCGACAAGCGCGTCCATGATTGCACGCAACCCTCGTGCAGACGCGCCAGTTTCTTTTTGCAGTTGCTCCACTGTCTTTGGTCCGCTCTCCAACGCGTCAAAAACTTTGTTGTTCACAGCCGCGCTGATGATCAGCGGCGGCGCATAAGCGAACCCCAACTGTTGCAGGCGTTCGGGCGTAAGATTTTTCGTTCCGCGCTTTTTCATAATTGAAATGACAACTAATTCGAAACCTTGCTTCGTCCAGCGGATCTAGCCGAAGTCGACGGGTTCCTGTACACTCCAAGCAAATGAGCGCGAAATGGAAGACGCGCGAACAAATGGAGGAGGGGGAGCACAAAGGGCTCGCTTCTATTGCTCAAAAATCCGGTGACTCGCGCGGGCGACAGTACGCTGAGCCTAGTCATGCTTATCGCACCGAATTTCAGCGCGATCGTGCGCGCATCATTCATTCGCGCGCGTTCCGGCGGTTGGAATACAAAACGCAGGTTTTTCTCAACGGCACCGGCGACCATTTACGCACGCGCCTAACACATTCGATCGAGGTGGCGTCGATCAGCCGCACCATCGCGCGTGCATTGCGGTTGAACGAGGATCTGGCGGAAGCAATCGCGCTCGCGCACGATCTGGGCCATTCACCTTTTGGACATTCCGGCGAGGAAATGCTTGCCGAATGCATGCGCGAGCACGGCGGGTTCGACCACAATCGTCAGAGTGTGCGCGTGGTAGAATTACTCGAAACGCCGTATCCAGATTTTCCAGGTTTAAACCTGACATTCGAAGTGCGTGAAGGTCTGCGGAAGCACGAACGACCTTACAAATTCCCAACTCCGGCAGGCGAAGAATACGATTGCCCATCGCTGGAGGGCCAGGTCGCGGATCTTGCGGACGAGATCACGTATTACAGTCACGACCTCGATGACGCGCTTGATTTTGAAATTTTGACGCCGGCGCACCTGGAAGAGAATGAAGTATGGAGCAGCAGCCATCGCGCTGTGCTTGCGCGTTACACGGACACGCGCGAACCAGACCTGCACAAACTGATTATTCGCGACATCATTGATCGCGAGGTACATGACCTGGTTGCAACCAGCGCGGAATCGATTGCCGAATCAGGCGTGCGGAGCCCAGACGACGTGCGCCGCCAAACGATGCCGCTCATTCGTTACAGCGATGAATTGACCGATGCGAATCGGGCGCTGCGGAAATTTTTGTATCAAAATGTCTATTACCATCCGCGCGTCGCGGAAGTGAACCTGCGTGCTTGCGAAATGCTGCTGCGCGTTTTTGAAACGTATCTTGCCGATCCCTACAGACTAGGGGAGACCGCGATGCGGCGAGTCGAAAAAGAGGGATTACACCGCACAGTTTGCGATTACATCGCGGGAATGACCGACCGTTATGTAATGGAAGAATATGCGCGGATAAAAGGGTAGTGACGCCGCCCTGCGGCGTCCGGACAGCGCAGCGCGCTGTCCCCTACCTACGCGGCAGCGTTGCCGATTTCATCGCGCAAATATCTGATGAGAAAACGGAGGCGCTGATTGAGCGAGCGCTCTTCGAGCAGGTGTTGCCGGCGCAATGGATCGTTCACGAATGTCGAACCCATAAGGTCGGCCAGCATTTCCAGATTGCGTAATTCCGAAAGATACTGATCCAGTTTTGCCGGCAGGTGACGGCGATCGTGTTTGAGGCTGCTGTAAAGCTCAACCACTTTTGCGCCGAGTGCTTCGGTTTCGACCGTAGTCGGGTCGCGCGATTCAATAGCATCGATCACCGCGATCGGAAATGGCTTCTCCTGTTCGAAACCGGTGAAGCGCACACGTTGCAGACCCTGCAGGATCAAATTCGACGTGCCGTCGCTGCGTCCGACACATGCGCGAATCAACCCAGCGGTAGCGCGATGGAAAAAATCTTCGGTGGCGTACCAATCCGGGCAGCTCGGCTTGACGAGCGTCACGCAAAACATGCGATGCTGTTTGAGCGCGTGCTCGAGCATCTTGCGATATCGGGGCTCGAAAATGTAAAGCGGCAGCAGCGCATGCGGAAACAACACCGCTCCCGGAAGCGGCATCACTGGTAATTGTTCGGGTAAAGTCACGGATGAGGACATGATGTACGGTCATCGGTACCTTATTCGCGTCGGGCAAAGGGCAAGTGCGGAGAGTGAATAGAATAAGACAGTTCAGCCGTTTTATGGACCGAGCCCTAAGGCGCGAATTTGTTCCAGCGACAGTTGTCCTTCGACGTCGCTCATCGCACCGACAGATGCGTAAATTAGCGCGGAGCCGGCGCGCCCAAGCAGGACCCGCGAAATCGCCCCGAGTTTGCCGACGCCCATCACTGCCACTGCGAGATCCAACCGGTTGCTCGTCATGAACTCAAGCAAACGTCCGAGTTCCATCGGGGTGTCAGTACGCGTGGCAACTTTGAAAATATCTGCGCCATGGGATTTCGCCTCGCGCGCTTTGGCCGCCAGGATTCGCGAACTTGGTGTGGATTTGAAATTGTGGAATGAAACGATTCGCCCGACGTTTTTGTTTTCGGCCAACTTGAGTACCGACCGCAGCGCGGGGGCTGAACGTAACTCGACGTCCACGTAATCGGCGTGATTCAAGAATCCAAGGAGCAGATCCTGCCGGTGTCGCAGCCCCAATTTCCCGGCGCCGCCTTCGCTCGGATGCCGCGCTGTAATGATGAGCGGCGTGCGCAACTTCGGGAGCAGGTTTTCCACTCGATCGGCAACGCCCGCGAGACAATCCAAGCGCAGTTCGAATAAGTCTGGCTGCCTGCGCATCCGCACCGCTCGGTCCAGATCGGCGCGCGACGCTATGACGCCGACGACCCGCGGATGTCGTTGGATCGAGCGACGTGCCGTCATTCTTTCGGCATTAACGACACAACCATTCTCTCGACGTATTTGGCGAGGATATCGAACTCAAGATTCACGAGATCGGCGGTCGCTGCACGATCAAGGTTGGTGTGCCGCTTGGTGTAGGGGATGATCCAGACAGCGAAGCTTCTCGGAAGAACTTCCGCGACCGTAAGACTGATTCCATTGACAGCGATTGAGCCCTTGGAAGCCGCATAATGCCTGGAATTTTCCGGCAATTCGACTTCGAGTCGAAAGTCTGCGCCCTTTGCGTCGAAGGCGATAATGGGCGCGACGCAATCAACGTGGCCTTGAACGAAATGTCCACCGAGGCGGCCGTCAGCGCGTAACGCGCGCTCCAGATTTACAGCGCTGTTCTGCCGCAAATCGTGAAGGTTAGTGCGAGCGATTGTTTCCCCGAGAAGATCGAACGTTAAGCAATCACTGCGGCACGAAGTTATGGTTAAACAGCAACCATTCACAGCAATGCTCTCCCCGGGGTTGACATCCTTAACGATTCGGGGAGCGGCGATTTGCAGTTCAGTCCCGCCATGACGTGAGCGCACGGCCATGACTGTGCCAACTTCTTCGATTAATCCCGTAAACATAATCTTGCGGCAAAATCAGTTAGATAGTTACACCGTTACGTCGGATTTACGATTCGACGAGTTAGCGTTGGGAAGCTAATAGCCTTGCACGTACATCCGAGCCGTGCAGTCGGGATAATGCTTCCTCGAACGGTTTGGATGAACAGGTCATTTATTATTCCAACCTAACGAATTCTCATGTCTGCACCGTCAAGAAAAGTCCCGCTGACGATCTTTCAGCGCTTTTTCCGTACGGAGACGCTAGGCGGTCTGGTCCTGCTAGGCTTCGGTCTTGTCGCGCTTGCGATCGCCAATTCGCCGTTGTCCGAGGCTTACAACCATCTTTGGGAAATGCCGCTAACGGTGGGGATCGCTCCTCACGAGCTTTCGCTGAGCCTGCACGACTGGATCAATGACGGTCTGATGGCCCTGTTCTTTCTCTTGGTGGGTCTCGAAATCAAACGAGAGTTGCTAGCCGGCGAATTGTCCTCTCCCCGGCAGGCAGCGCTCCCAATCGCGTGCGCAATCGGAGGAATGGTTGTGCCCGCACTGGTCTACTTGGTTTTCAATTTCCGCGAGGTAGGTGCGCACGGTTGGGGCATTCCGATGGCAACCGACATAGCGTTTGCCTTGGGGGCACTCAATTTGATTGCTCCGCGGGCGCCAATCGGCGCAAAAGTGCTGCTGACTGCCCTGGCCATCGTCGACGACATGGGGTCGGTGCTTGTTATCTCAGTTTTCTACTCGGAGACGATCATCTGGAGTGCGCTGGGCGGCGCAGCGGTGACGCTGCTCGTGTTGATTGGATTCAACTTACTCGGTGTTCGGCGTCTGTGGCCGTATTTGTTAGTCGGAATCGTCCTATGGTGTTTTGTTCATGTTTCCGGCGTGCACGCCACAATCGCAGGGGTTGTTCTTGCCTTCACGATTCCTGCACGTTCACGCATCAACGCGCGGGAATTCTCCAGAGAAGCACGGTCGCTGCTGAACAAATTCGATCGCACAGAAACGGGCGACTTTTTGGTTTTGACCAGCAAAGGACAACAGGAAACGGTCTTTGCCCTTGAGCGGGCGAGTGGAAGTGTAACGGCACCGATACTCAGGCTCGAGCACGCGTTGCACAATTTCTCTGCATTCGTGGTGATGCCGCTGTTCGCGTTTGCAAATGCAGGAGTGAAATTTGATCTATCGCTGCAGAACGGAGAGGTTGGGTTCGGAATATTGGCGGGGCTAGTGTTCGGCAAACCGCTTGGAATCATGATGTTTGCGTTGATCGCTGTGAAGACTGGGATTGCAAGGCTTCCGCAGGCTGTGAATTGGAGATCATTGCTTGGGTATTCATGCCTTGCCGGAATCGGGTTTACGATGTCGCTATTTATTGCCATGCTGGCGTTTGAGGACGCGGCTTTGGTTTATGCGGCGAAGCGAGGCATAATCATTGGTTCGCTTCTTGCGGGAATTGCCGGCGCAGTATTGCTGAGAACGGCCCGACCTTTACGTGATGTTAACTAGTTCGCCAAAGTCTCACGTGTCTCGTGCGAGACAAACGTCGCATGCGGGCGCATCGCAAAGCGGGCGCCTTGCCGTTTTCTGCGCCGTTCTTTTCCTCTCTGGCACTGGCGCACTTATTTTCGAGACGCTGTGGCTGCGCCTGAGTGGTTTGGCGTTTGGTAACTCGGTCTGGGCCGCAGCACTGATTCTCTCCAGTTTCATGGCGGGCCTGGCATTGGGAAACGCGCTGGCTGCGTCATCAAGAATTCTCCGATCACGCCCGCTGCAATTCTACGCGGTGCTGGAACTTCTCGTGGCGTTCTTTGGCTGCACGATTGTCTTTGGGCTTCCGATTCTTGGCGAGGTGCTTCAGCCCATGTGGCAAATGCTGTGGAATTATCAACCGATGCTGCTAGGGCTGCGATTCGTTGTTTCCTTCCTGATTTTGCTCCTGCCAACAACAGCCATGGGTTTGACACTGCCGGTGATCATTGAAGATCCGCTGCTGCGAGAAACGGAATTTGGTCGCGCAATCGGATTTCTCTATGGATCAAACACCCTGGGAGCAATGGTTGGCGCCATTCTCGGCGAAGCTTATTTGATCGGCGCATTTGGACTTTACGGAACGAGTATTGCGGCGGGCGCAATGTTTTGCCTTGCTGCAGCGATTGCGTTGGCAGTCGCGAAATTTGGAGTGGTCCAACACGCAGATCTGAAAACCGGCGACCTATCCTCGAAATCCAAATTTCCGTTGAACTTCGACGTCAGTTATCAGCCGCCGTGGAGTCTGCTTTTCGTCAGCTTTGGAACGGGTTTAATTTTTCTGGCGCTCGAAGTGATTTGGTTTCGTTTCCTGAAGCTTTATGTCGCTTCGTTGCCGACTGCTTTTGCGATCATGCTCGCGATTGTGTTGGCAGGAATTGCAGTCGGCGGTCTCGTGACTGGCGCAGTTTCGCCGTCCCGTCGTTCGAAGCAAATGCTTGCGGTCCTGTTGCTCGCCGCAGCGGTTTTGGTGCTTCTCACATATTTACTTTTTCCTGGCGAATTGATCCGCGCGCCGACCGGTGTGTTCGATCTTCGTTGGTGGCAGATCGCGGTTCTATGTATCGCCCTGATGTTCCCGGTCGCGATCGTCTCCGGCATTCTGTTTCCGTTTATTGCAGCTGAAGTCCAGGCGCGTGTGGGTGATCGGATGAACAGTACCGGACTTACCGCGCTACTTAACACTGCTGGCGCGGCGATCGGTCCATTGGTCGCGGGTTTTGTTTTGTTGCCAACGTTGGGCTTCCAAACCAGTCTCATTTGCTGCGCTGCCGGTTATGCGGTGCTGAGTTTATTCGTGATGGAACGCGCAGCTTGGTCATTTCGACGGCCTGTCGGAATAATCGTCGTTGGGCTTTGGACCATACTCATTTTTGGTCTGATCTTTTTCCCGTACGGCCGCGCCGCTGCGCACTTCGCACACGCGAGCCGACCTTACGAACTCGACGATCAGGGCCACGTGCTGGCGCGCGTTGTAAAACGGATTGAGGGCACCTCGGACACCTGGCAGTTGCTGCGACGCGATTTGTCCGGCGGGCCCTACTATTACCGGTTGTTAAGTGACGCCTTCTCCATGTCGGCCACAAACCCGCGCAATCAGCGCTACATGCGATTGTTCGCGTATCTTCCATTGGCGTTCAATCCCGCGGCAAAAGATGTGCTGCTTCTTTGTTACGGATGCGGCGTGACAGCGGACGCGTTCACTCGCAAATCGAGTGTGGAGCAGATCGACGTCGTGGATATCTCAAAAGAAGTATTTGCTCTGGCCGATTTCTATTCCGGAATCAATTACTCGAATCCGCTGCGCCATCCGCGCGTCCACGCGATTGTTCAGGACGGACGATTTTTTCTGCAAGCCAGCCCGCAAAAATACGATGTGATTTCGGGGGAACCGCCACCGCCGAAAATGGCAGGGGCAGTTAATCTCTACACCCAGGAATTCTTTTCGCTGATGCGAAGCAAACTAAAAGAAAACGGAATCGCGACTTTTTGGCTTCCGATCAATCAATTGAGGGTAGAGGAAACCAAGGCGATCCTGCGAGCGTTTCATAACGCGTTTCCAAATGCATTGGTCTGGGGCGGCGCCGACCAGGAGTGGATAATGATGGGGATCAATGGCGCTGGCCGCAGAACGACCGAAGACGAGCTTCGGCAGCTGTGGAATGATCCGAAGACGGGCGGAGATTTGCGAATGATTGGAATTGAGGTGCCACACCAATTGGGCGCGCTATTTTTGTTGGACGGCGATGAAGTCGACCGAATCACGCGTAACGTCGCGCCACTCACCGATGCTTTTCCCAAGCGGTTAACGGATCAGCCGTGGGACGATGAAGCAAACCATCGCTTCGCACTGAACTATATGACCGCACCTGCGGCGGCACAGCGTTTTGCTCAGTCGTCGATGTTAAACCGAATCTGGCCTGAATCATTAAATCCGGCAGCTGCTGAGATGGATTTGTTCTTTACCGTCCGGCAGACACGGTACCTTTCTGAGGCCGTTGGAAGCAACAAGCTCGCCGAACTCGACCTTTATCTGCGGAGTTCGCGGCTTCGAATACCGGTTCTGGAAGTTCTGGGAAGCGATGCGTGGCGGGTGTCGATTGCAGAGCGAATCGCTAAAGGTTCCGGAACACCGCCGCTGGAAGTCATGCCTGACCTAATGGCAGGAGCGCTGGCCCAGCGGAAGATCGACACAGCGATCCAATTGTTGGAGAACCAGAAAGATGTTGGCCCTTTCACTGCCGATGACACATTTCTGCTCGCGTACCTGTACTGCATGAACGGAAGCGTGGATAAAGCCGAGACCCTCATCGCCGCCAACGCCGCCGCGATAAGGAAAAATTCATTTGCCGATTGGCTATGGGAAAAATTGCGGGCGGATTTCGGATTTCATCCGCCTGCCAATTAATCCGCTATTCAATATCGTCGAATTTCCAGTCAATCATCTTTGATGCGTCGTCACGCATTTTTTATCGGACTGTTCGTCTTCGTCGCGGCGGCGCGTTTCGCGATTCTGTTCGCCTCGCAAACACATGTCCACAGTGACGAAGCCATCATCGGCCTCATGGGTAAGCACATTCTGGAAGGGCGCCACTTCCCTTTTTACATGTATGGTCAGCCGTACAACGCCGGCGCGGCGTGGGAAGCTTATCTGGCTTCGGTTGCGTTCGCGTTGTTCGGCGTCGGCGTTGTTCCGTTAAAGGGCTGCATCGTAATCTTATCGCTGCTGTGTCTGTTTCTGGTTTACCGGATGGGTTGCGCCCTGTACGACCGGCGCACGGCCGTTCTTGCAACGATCGTTTTTGCCCTCATGCCATCGCTTTTCAAATGGCACTTCCAAGTGAGAGGTTATTCCTGGTATTTTCTTTCGATCGCTGTTCTAACGCTGCTTTTTACATCGATCGAAACGGCCCCGGTCCCAAAGCGAAGAACATTATTACTCTTTGGTCTTGCGTCTGGCCTGGGCATCTGGTGCCTGGAGTTGGCGCTCCCGCTGGTTGCCGCGTTGTGGTTGCTGTTGATCTTCCGCCGCAGGATTTCGCTCAATAACGCAGCAGCCCCTCTGATTGGCTTCCTGCTGGGCTATGCGCCAGTGATTGCGTTTAACCTCGCCCATCGGCTAAGCAACTGGCGATACGTTGTCATTGAAAGACCGGGTGGCGGATTTTCCGCTCTCGCTCACTTTTCGAATTGGCGTCGAATTTTTCTGGATGAAATGCCGAAGTTTTTCGGACCGGACACGGTTCTTTGGTACTACAACGAGAAACCGGCAGTGGGCTACGTGTTCTACGCGGTCGCCTTGTTCGCTCTCGGCGTGGGAATGTGGCCTTTCTTGAAAACGCCTGGAAAAATTCTGCGCGCGATGCGCGGTGATTTAACGGATACCAGGCAAAAATCGGATTTTGATATGGTGGTGCTTACGGGAGCTTCTTTCGTCCCTTATGTGAGTCAGGTTCCGGGTGTACCCAGCTATTTTCTTGGCGGATGTTTTTTCCTCGCGATGCTGACGGGGCGGATGTTGGAACGTGGTCTTTCTTCCTCGATGTCATTGCCGCGCGTCGGCGCTGCCGCTGGGCTCGCAACGATCTTGTTAACGGGAATTTTTGTTTTCATCCGCGTCGGAAAAACAAATCAGATCGAGACACTGTCTCTGTGCGACGACGGGAGAACCCACTGCATGACACGAATATCCTCAGCGGCCATCGACGGGGTTCATCGCGATTTGAACCAGCGCAACGTGACCTCAGTCTGGACCACGATCTCCTTTATTTATCCGTTGCTGTTCGAGAGCGGTGAAATGCTGGCCGTTTCCAACGAGATACTCGAAGCGCCATTTCGCGTCTATCCGGAAGACGTGCCGTGGCGCGAGCCCAGACGGGACCGGGAAGCAGCATTCGTCGTTGAAACCGATGCCCCGATTCGATCCCTTGTGGAAACGCGTTGCGAGCAGGTCTTCGGCTTACCGCCATCGGCCCGCGAATACGGAAAACTCACCGTCATCACAAATCGTTAGCCGTCACAATTTCATTTCATCTTGGCGTCACTCGCGCTGCCACCAAACCACGTTATCTCCCCAGTCACTGCTCTCACCGTATCGCACGGGTGTGTATCCCATTGAACGCATCGGGATTTGAGATACCTGCGGCAGCCAATCGTTAGTCAGAAAAAATCCGCCCGGCTTGAGCAAGCTCGCGATATTCCGAAGTGCTAGCGCCTGCTCGAACGTGTCGTAGTAGATCAACACATTTGTGGCGATGATCAGATCGAATTGCCCTGTTGTCGATCGATCGAACTCTTCCAACACAATGTTCAAATCGACGGGTTTGCACGAGAGAACGACTTCTGGACGAACCGCGACTGCGCGGGTTTCGAGCCCCATTAGTGCTGGCGGAGGTTGGATCGCAGCGACGGGCGCACCGATCTCGCTGCCGAATGACCGCCAGTACTGCACTGCTTCGGGAGCCCATGGCCAGGACTCACGCGGCAATTGCACGACGTACTTCTCTCCTCTTTTGGCTCGCTCACGCGCGCGGCGCAAATGCTCGAGGACCTCCTGACTGATATCAAAAGCAATAACATCGATCTTCCCGCGTTCGGCGAGTCCCAGGCGAACAAGCGAGTCATAAACCGCGAAGGGTTGCAGGGTCTGGACCGGATAATAATCGTAACCGAATCCCTTATCGGTGAAATCCAACCCAGGTCCGATTACCGCTACCCGAGTTATTGATCCTTTTGGAAGCACTCCCCGGTCAGCCATGTCGCGTAGCGCGCCGTCGATGCCAAAGCTCGACAGAATGGTGGTATCGACGGAAATGCCGCGATCACGAAACACACGTGAGCGCTCGGAAAGCCCAGTCTCCTGGTTGCTCTCGCGCCCTGCTTGATCAACCTGTTCGCGAATAGTATTCTGCTCCTGGACAACGCGTCGAAGATTTTCCAGAACGAAATTCTTAGTTTGGTCGGAGCCGGCGGAATTGTCCGGGTCGACTCCGCGGCTTCGGAGAAGGTTTCGGAGAAAAATAATGCGCTCGTTGTTTCCCGGATTGCGCAGTGCTTTTACAAGATCAGTCACACGCGCCTGCACGACTGGATCCCCGAAATCGTTCATCGTGATGACCCGCGGTTGGGTCGTGAAAGAAGTTCCGAATAAGAGCAGGTTGATCATCGAATCGAGCGCGCCTTGCTCCAGACGCGTGCGAACAACGTTATCCTCGTGTTGAGCCCAGGCTTTCCACTTACCTTCGTTCGGCTCTTTTAACTGTGCCGGGAGTTCCCTGACATGCGCCTCCAGCACCGGCCGGGCAGTTGCGAATGAGACAATGGGTCGATGCTCACGTGTTTGTCTCGCCTGCCGATGGGCGAAAAGCCACATACCCGCAATGGCAAGTGTCGAAGCGATGACCAGCAGCAGCAGCAGGGGTTCGTGTTTCAATTTTTTCATCTACTGATACCGGCGTCGTCCTATCGACCTTCTTCTACGCGCGGCCCCAAAATGTGCGGCGGGTGCAGCTGAAAATTTAAGAGCGCGAGCCAAAAAAATTCAAAAAAAAGCTTGTCAGAGCCTTGCGTGTTCCGCTAGAGGGAATTTCGAGCGACAAATGTCCTTATTTTGTCGTTCAAAAAAAGTTCAAAAAAGTGAAAAAAAAGCTTGTCAGGGCCTTAGAAATTTAATAAGCCTGTCGAAACCTAACCAAACCAATGGAGAAACTAATGACACAAAACGCACTAAAAACGTTTAGATCCGTACGTCTCGCTTTGATGGCGGGCCTCGGATTTTCATTAACGCTTGCGTCGAACGCATTCGCGCAATTGCCGGCCCCGGCCGTGCCTGCCGAGCCCGGAGCTCCTCCGCCGTCCTCGGCTGAGGTCGAACGCGTCGTCGTGACCGGTTCAAACATTCCCACAGCGGAAGAGACCGGCCCGAACCCGGTGGACACGTACCGGCCGCAAGACATCGAGAAATTGGGCATCCGCAATGCCACCGACCTTCAGGAGTTCATTCCGCAGCAAGCGGGTGGAACAGTCAACCTGAACATCGGCAACGGCGGTGATGGCACGGTTCAATTCAACCTGCGCGGTATTTTGCCCAAGGAAACTTTGATTTTGATTGACGGCAAACGC
>DATFXP010000126.1:0-4995 GCA_035315785.1 Candidatus Udaeobacter sp.
GATCGACGCTATTCCGTCGAGCGTGGGACTCGCCGACAAGTTACGCAATCGGGTCGAGATCATTCGCCAACAAAAACGCGTGCGCGAGATCGACATCGAATAGCGATTACCGGACTGAGAGGAAAATCGCGTCCCATTTTAAGGGCGGCTAATTTTCTTGCGGCAGCCCTTGGCGGATTAAACGCGAGAAATCTGGGTCCTGGTCGGCAGCGCGAGCGCGTTCGTTGATCAGGCTGCGCTGTTTCAATTCGGTAAAGGACAGTCCGCCGGTGGCGATGGCGTGATCCTGATAGAGCATTTCGTCGGCTTTTCCGTTAAAGAGAATGCGCCAATCCCATGGTGCACGTAATTTAACCGCGCGTTGGGCGCGAATACTTGTGGTGCAGTTGCTCGTAGCGGCGTTGTACCAGCGCGGATTCTGGTGCAGGGCGTTGATACTGTTTATGTATTCGTGAAATCTTTGGCGCGCCTGCGCCGGGGAAGCCAGCATGTGGTAAAGATAAACATCCTCGCGCCGATAATTAGTGCGTAGACGAATACAATCGCGCTCGTCCGCCACGACGTAAATGAGCGTGTACTGCCCCCTTTTAAAGTGGAGTACTGCTGTCCAACAGTCTTGCGCGTTTCGATGGAAAAGCAGAGGGGAAGACCGTCCGAAAATTGAAAGCTCACGATAGGATGCGCGATCCAGGAAGAACCCCAGTAATTGATGGCCACGTCCATGCCCGTGATCTGCGAAAGCCGCACCGTGCGCGTTTCCCAGTGCGGCGTGAAATCTGTCTGTGTGCGGTATTCGCAGTTCCGCACGTTGTGGATGGTGACTTCGTCGCCGCTTATTTCGGCCCATGCCGTCTGTGCAACGTCCGGTTGCCACGGACGATCATTGCTAGGCTTCAACGTTAACCACCACGCAGCCACAAGCGCGCACGCTCCAAAGAGAATCCCAAGCTTCGGCAGTTTTCCACGAACGAATATGACGATCGCGAGCAGCGCGATTACGAACAAAATTGCTGCGAACGGGCCAGCCTTTGGAAAATCAAAATAGAGCGCACCAAATGCCCACGCGACACAAAGGACTGCGGCAATCAAGGCCAGCACACATGCGAAGAATCGCAATATTTTCATCGTTGCCATTCACCGACACATAGCAGCGGCGATAAGTAACGAGAACAAGAACTTCATCGTAGTCGGTTCATTCTACTAATGCGACTGAGCACGCTCGCATTTTGGACGGACGCAAATGATATGCGACGGTGTTGGTCTTAAGTCCTATATGCGACCCCACTCCATTGATGCGATGATTGAGCTAACTCCGCATCATACGAATATGCACAATGCATTGACAGCTGTTTTGGGTGAGACAACATCTCAAGAATTAGGAGAGAACAAGCCGTGAACTGTCCCGCCTGTCGCTCTGAGATTCATGACCACTCCTACCGCTGCAAGGAGTGCCATCGCATCTGCTCCTATAAACGGCTCTGCTGGCGATACCGCTACGTCCTGCTTATAATCGTTGCCCTCGTTTCCCTGTGGACGATTAAGATTTATACCCGGCGATTGAGCACGCCGGATTATGCGAAGGTGCCCCCAGGTGCCCTCGTTAGTGATGCGACCACGCGTCGATGGCTTGGCCTATCTGACGATGGCTGGTTTTGCGAAGAGCCTCACCGTAAAGGCGAGCTCTTGCATCTGCGACACAGAGTCTTTCAAGCTAAAGACGTAATCGTTTTCATTCACGGATTCATCGGTGATTATGTAGACACCTGGGGAAAACCGAGCGTTCTACTCGACGATCCGCGCTTCAATCGGAATTACGATTTCGTTTTTTATGGATTTAAGACGGCGCTTTATGGGGACGTGCCGGCATTCGACGACGAGGCTGCAAAGCTCGATAGTTTGCTGACGCGGCTCGAGGAGAACTACAAGAGCATCACGCTGGTCACACACAGCAAGGGCGGCCTTCTGGCGATGCGCGCGATCCTCAATCGGACGAAGGATTTTTCGTCAAAACAATCGTACAAAATTCACCGAATCGTCATGTTCACGCCGCTGACAGAAAACGTTTCACTGGGTAAAAGTCCAGGACTGGTCAAGCTGCTCGGCTCGCAGAGCAAGGATATTAACCAAATGCAAGCCAACAACTACTCGGAGCTCGGCAAGGTAAAGGAGGATCTCAAGTCGTTGCTCGACCCCCACGATGTCGTGAGTGAAGCGCGAAAAGAGCGCTTTCTTAAGAATGTGGCCGACCATCTGTTCGTCATCAACGCCGAAGGAGACGAAGTGGTCGATGTTGGGGCAAACGGCGAAAAGATTGTCAGCGAAGGTATCCGAAAGCTGAGCGAGCTACCGACGCTCGGCGCGCCCCACCTGGCCACACTTCGCTATAAGGACATTGGCGGGTCAGAAGAAGACGCCCGAGTGGCAAAGTCCGGCGAGCTGAAGGATCCGTCCTATGCTCATAGCATCGTGGTAAAAATGGGAGTACAACAGGATTTTTCCTTCTTTGATCATTTCGAAGAGCTGCTCTGGGAGCGCATCGGCACTCCACCTCGCAACTTCGCCATCGATGTCGAGCAAATTCGGCAAAACACCTACGAGCGGATCGCCGATACCATGTTCGAAATGAACCGTTTTGTGGTCGAAAAGAACCCGATGGTCGGTTTGTGCTGGCGTAACATAAACCAGGCGGTGGAGGCGAAACTTAAAGATGTACCTGAACCGGAGCGACCGAAAAAGACCGACGAGCTGATCCAGCAAATCTATTATGTTTACATATTTCTCGACCAATACGCGCACCTGGACGATTTGCGGGCACGGGGGATCATTTCGGCTAACGACGCGAAGATCGCTGAGTGGAAGCGATCCATGCTGCCTAACCTGATCGGGTCCGAAATCGGAAACTGGATGCTCGAGAACAATCTGACGGAGTACTACTCCGAGCAGATGAATAAGGACTTACGGGAGGCGGCCGCGAGCGTTCATCGGTCGGATGTGAAGACCGCCAATCGGGCGGTCAATCAGCCGTGATTCCCAGACACTGATTTCGAATGGCCCGGCGAAGCGCAGCGCAGCCGGACGAATCAACGCGTGATTTCTACTAACGCTTTGCGCATCGAATCGGGCGGGACATGGATGAAACCCGAGAGCGGATTGTCCAACTCCTCGATCAAAACGATCCCACCGGAAACCGCAGCGGCACAGAGAAACAACGCGACGACCGCCGTGGGATTTGCCGGCGCGAACAGCCCAAAGCTGGCGAACACGATGGAGAGCCAAAAGATCAGCAAAACCAAAAAAGGAACGGGAATACTGTGCCCTCTGCGCTGTTCTAACGACCATCGCGCCTGGATTAGAGTGCTCGACAAGTTCACGCAGAGCGTGCGAAGGTACTTTTGCCGTTCGTCTTTTGGAGTTAGCGCCAGAATCGCGTCCTGAACGCTCTCAAGTATGGCGATGGTTGTCTCACTTGATGGCGATTGCTGGCCTTTCTCCGGGAAAAGCTGCTGAGTCTTTGCAGTTGCCCACTCATGTAGCTTCGCACGAGCATCGTCGGCTTCTGGTCCGTAGCGCCGCAAGTTGCGCTCCATCCGGATGAGTTGTAGAGATAACTCCCTCACTTCATCCGCGCGGGCCGAAAAGGAACTGTTGGCTGCTGTGATCATCAACCCGAGGACGAGGGCTGACAACGTGCCGATTACGGCGACCGACACTGTTACCACAGATTGTGTCTCGCTACTGAGATGATGGCCGGGAAGGCGACGGGCGAAGAACCTGCCAATAAGGACGCCGCCACCGAAGATTGCTGCGAACGAAATCAAACCGATAATTTCAGCGCTGTACTTCATTCAGATTCTATGAAAACGTTGCTTGCTATTTTCCTAGCGGCAACCCATCGCGAATCAAGCGCGAGAAATCTGGATCCTTGTCCGCGGCGCTTGCGCGCTTATTGATCAGGCTGCGCTGCTTGAGCTCGCCAAACGGCAGGCCACCCGTGGCGATGACGTGACGTTCATAGAGCATTTCGTCGGCTTTGCCATTAACGAGCATTCGCCAATCCCACGGTGCCCGCTGGCTCGTCGGACGCTGTGTACGGATGTTTGTGGTGCAATTCGTGGTGATTGCGTTATACCAGCGTGGATGATCTCGCAACGAATTAGTCGCGGCAACGTATTCCAGAAACCGCGCGCGCGCTTGTGCCGGTGAAGCCAACGTGCGGTAAAGATAGACGTCTTCGCCGTGACGATATTTGCTGCGCACACGGATGGAATCGCGCTCATCGGCCACGATGTAAATCAGCGTGTACTGGCGGTAAAGACCTCGCAACGCGGAGTACTCCTGACCGATCGTCTTGCGCGTTTCGATGGAAAAGCAGACCGGGAGCGCGTCCGCAAACCGAAAGCTCACGATTGGGTGAGCCATCCATGGTGAGCCCCAGTACATGACGAAAAGATCCATACCTGTGATCTGCGAAAGCCGCACCGTGCGCGTTTCCCAATGCGTCGTGAAATCGGTTTCAGTGCGGTAATCGCAATTCCGCACGTTGTGAATCGTGACGTCGTCGCCATTAATTTCCGCCCATCCTGTCTCGGCGACATCGGGCTGCCAGGGACGATCGTTACTCGGCTTTAGAGTTAACCACCACAAAGCAACGACCGCGAATGCTGCAAAAACTGCCGCAAGCTTCAGCAGTTTTCCGCGAAGGACGATCACGGCCGCAACTAAAGCGATTACAAAGAGAATCGCTGCTGGCGCGCGGGCCGTTGGAAAATCAAAATAGAGCGCGCCAGCTGCCCATGTTGCACAAACGAAAGCAGCCAGCCAGGCAAATACCCAGGCGATGTATTTGATAACGCCCATGCCGAATACGGTCTAAACGCCGTTTCGCTTATGCGTCACTGTGTAGATATTGCTCCAGAAGGCCATTCATCCCCCGTGGGCCGCCATGTTTTGTCAGGGTTATACCGTTCCATGCTTTGGAACTGCTTTAGGGTATCG
>DATFXP010000127.1:0-5653 GCA_035315785.1 Candidatus Udaeobacter sp.
CACGTTTCAATGGACCGGCGGACGTAAAGACAGCGGCTCGATGAACGCGACTTATTACATCACCGGCAACGGTTCAGCCGTGGTGGAAAATCTGATGAACGAAAGCACGCCGGTGATGACCAGCGTCTACCACTTGGATGGTCGTGACCTGCGCATGACACATTTTTGCGGCGCGCAAAATCAGCCAAGACTCAAGGCGCGCCGTATCGATCTAGATCATGGCGCGATCGATTTTGAGTTCGTTGATGCAACCAATCTTCGATCGCCTGATGCGCCGCATGTGCACGGGTTGGAAATCCGCCTGATCGATTCAAACCACTTAACCCTGACGTTCTTGTTTCAAAGCGGTTCGGTTGAGAGCCGTGAAGAAATCAATCTGAAAAGGACTGAAACGAGACCCTCCTAGAAAACTCATTATGATCAAACTTCGACATCTCGAACGCAGATATCCGTTAGGCAAGGAGAAGTTTTTCTACGTCCTGCGCGATATCAATCTGGATATCGCCGAAGGCGAATTTGTTTCGGTC
Organism: Candidatus Udaeobacter sp.; assembly: GCA_035315785.1. Taxonomy (GTDB): domain Bacteria; phylum Verrucomicrobiota; class Verrucomicrobiia; order Chthoniobacterales; family UBA10450; genus Udaeobacter. Next base: position 528 of record DATFXP010000127.1, read on the forward strand.
ATGGGCCCGTCTGGCGCTGGTAAATCGACCCTGTTGCACATTCTCGGAATGCACGACCACGGCTGGGAAGGCGAATACTGTCTGAACGAAACTGCTGTTCATCATCTGAAGCCAAAAGAGCGCGCTACCCTGCGGAACGAACAAATCGGTTTCGTCTTTCAGCAGTACCATTTGCTCGACGATCTCACGGTGTACGAGAACCTCGAGATCCCGCTGTCATATCGCCATTACAGCAAAAGCGAGCGCGCTGCGATGGTGGCGGACACGCTCGATCGGTTTCAAATCGTTGGGAAAAAGGATTTGTACCCGCGTCAGTTATCTGGCGGACAACAGCAACTGGTAGGTGTAGCCCGGGCAATCATCGCGGAGCCCAAGCTTCTGCTCGCTGACGAGCCGACGGGAAACCTGCACTCCAGTCAGGGCGAAGAAATCATGGAGCTGTTTCGCAAGCTCAATGACGAAGGCATGACCATCGTGCAGGTCACACACTCGGACAAAAACGCTTCGTATGGAAAACGCGTCATTCAATTACGCGATGGATGGATCGTTAACGAATAACGGGAGAGATTTGTCATGATTCTAGATTCTTTTCGGCAAGACGTTCGAGTCGGGTTGCGTGTTCTGTTCAAAGACAAAATTTTTTGTTTTCTAGCCGTGCTTGTGTTGGCGCTTGGCATCGGTGGGGCAACCACACAATTCACAGTCGTCAACGCAGTCGTGTTGCGCGGGCTATCTTTTCCGCATCCCGAGCAGTTGGTGACCATTGGGCTGATCGATCCGAAAGCGAGCGATCAAAACAATAACTTCGGGTTCGGGGTAATTCCGACAGCACAGGATTACGAAGATTTGAAAGCGACTCAGAAGTCGTGCTCGTTGATGGCCGGCTATCTCAGCGGATCGACAATAAACGTTACCTACAAGAGCAACCCGCAGCGTTACAACGGCGGTTACGTCACCGACGACTTTTTTAAGATCATTGGTGTGTCGCCGATTATCGGACGCGACTTCACCGCCGAGGATAACAAACCGGGCGCGGAAAGAGTCGTCATTCTCGGTAACGAAATTTGGAAACGGGATTTTAATGGCGATCCCAACATTGTCGGACAAGACGTTCGAGTTAATGGCAAACCTGCAACGATCATCGGCGTGATGCCGCCGAATTTTAAGTTTCCAAATTTCGAGGAACTCTGGACGCCGCTTTACAATCAATTTCCGCCGATACCCCGCGGCCAACTGGTCATCGGTGCAAACAACGCCGCGCCATCGGTTATGGGTCGGCTCAAACCGGGGGTAACTCTCGATCAGGCGAATGCGGAATTTATCGCTATTGCTCGCCAGTTGGCGCGGGAATATCAAAAAACGAACCAGAATTTCACATCGGCGACGGTGCAGCCGCTGGCGAATTCTCTCATTGGTCTTCAATTCCGGCAGACAGTTTGGGCGATGCTGGCCGCGGTCATTCTCGTTTTGCTGATCGCGTGCGTAAACGTCATGAACATGCAGTTCGGCCGGGCAGCATTGCGAGCAAAAGAGCTCGCGATTCGAGGCGCGCTGGGAGCGACACGTTGGCGACTCGTTAGGCAAATGTTGACGGAAAGCTTCGTGGTCGCCGTGTTTGGAGCAGGCGCTGGAATTCTCCTGGCCTATTGGAGTGTCGACATGCTGACTCGTGCCATGGACGCGCTCCCGTCCGGGTTTGGATTGCCCTACTGGGTTCGATTCACAATCGATGGTCGGGTGCTTGCGTTCATCGTCGGGATAACCTTGGTCGCGACGATCGGTTCCGGCTTGGTTCCGGCCCTAGTCAGTGCCCACAGTAACGCAGCCGAGATGATGAAAGAAGGCGGCCGCGGCAATAGCAGTCGATTGGTCAACATCATCACCCGGCTGCTCGTGATCGGACAGATCGCGCTCACCGCGGCGCTTCTGATTGCGGCAACACTCGAGATCAGGTCGATCAGAAATCAGCTCAAGCTCGATTATGGTTATGACGAGAACGCGATTTACAGCGCTCGCATGGCGCTGATGGAAGGCGCCTACACCGAAGATGGCCGTCGCCAGTTCTTCAAGCGCGCCGTGCGGGAATTGCGTACGAATTCGCAGTTCGATTCCGTCGCGCTGAGTGATCGCCTTCGAATGACATTTGCCGGCGGCGGCCAGTATGAAGTTGACGGTCAAAATTATCTAACGGATCGCGATCGGCCGCGCGGCAACTTCGAATCCATATCGGACAATTATTTTTCAACGCTGGGGCTGAAGATTTTGGAAGGGCGCGATTTCACGATTGATGACGCCGATGCAAACCAACCGGTCGCGATCGTGAACGCAAGTCTTGCGCGGAAGCATTGGGGCAATCAAAGCGCGCTCGGACATCAGGTCCGAATTTTCAACCCGGGTGAGCCGCAACCGTGGCGAACGATCGTGGGCGTTGTTCAGGACACTTTGATGCAGGGACCGTTCGACCAACAGACGGACACTACCGGCTTTTACATGCCACTGCTTGGCGCATCGCCAGCCACTCAATTTTGTACGATTGTCGTTCGACCGCGCGCGGGCCAACGCGCGGATACGCTCGGTCCAGCGCTGACAAATGCCGTTACTCGGCTTGATTCGAATGTTCCCATTTATTTTCCCGGCACACCTGCTCGATTGCATGACGAAAATCTTTCCGGCAATCGCATCGTCGTTAGCCTGTTCGCAATTTTCGGCGGCGTCGCATTCCTTCTCTCCGCGGTAGGTCTGTACGGCGTGATGAGTTTTTCCGTGAGCCAGCGCACCCAGGAATTTGGAATTCGAATGGCGCTCGGAGCAGATGCGCGGCGGATTTTCCGAATGGTAATGACGCAGGGCGCGTGGCAGTTGGTCATCGGTCTTGTGCTTGGTGCCGGCGCCGCTGCTTTGTTGCTCGGAGTCCTGGTGGCGGCGGCGTTGCGAAACATTCTGTTCAAAGTGAACGCGCTTGATCCTTCGATTTATTTGGCTGTCGCGGGTCTGCTGACAATTGTTGCCGCGCTTTCCTGTTTCATTCCCGCGCGTCGCGCTACACGCGTCGATCCGGTAGCGGCGCTTCGTTATGAATAATCCGCGGAGATTAATCAGATGCTAGACGATGTTCGTTACGCGTTCCGACTGCTTCTGAAAAATCCAAGCGTCACTATTGTCGCGATCTTCGCGCTGGCGCTCGGGATCGGAGCGAACACTGCCATCTTCAGCGTTATAAATGCGGTGTTGTTGCGGCCGCTGCCCTACCCGGATGCCGGCAAACTGCTCGTGATTCGCGAGCACTCGCATACCTTCGAGCGCGGTGCGGTCGGCTATATGAACTGGCTCGACTGGCACGCCGGTCAGAAGAGCTTTACCGATCTTGCACTCGTTAGGCGCGAAGCCAATAATTTCTCGCTGGGCAGCGGGATCGGTTTCCCTGAGCGTCTCCCGGGTCTGCGAGCGAGCTCCGGATTTCTTTCCGTAATGGGGTTACCGCCGAAAATCGGCCGCGACTTAACTGCTGCTGACGACATGGCAGGCTCGCCGAATGTCGCGCTGATCAGCGAAATGCTCTGGCGAAAGCATTTCGCTGGATCTCCATCTGTCCTTGGCCGGCGTGTGTTAATCGATGGCCTGGAGCGTGAAATCGTCGGCGTATTTCCGGCTGAACTTCAATTCGGCCCCAACCCGGATGTGATGCTCCCTCTAAGCGAGATCGCGAACGAATCGTGGATGCGAAATCGCGATAATCATCAGGCTTTTTCGGCTATCGGCCGGTTGAAAACCGGTGTGACGATATCGCAGGCGATGAGTGATCTGAACGCGATCGCGATCGATCTTGAAAAAAAACATCCTCAGTCAAACAGCGAACGGCGGGTGGTGATGCGACCGCTGTTTGAAACAACAGTCGGCGATTATCGCGCCAACTTGAATCTATTGCTTGCCTCTGTCGTGTGCGTGTTGCTGATCGCGTGTGCGAACGTGGCGAACCTTCAATTCGCCCGCGCACTAGCGCGATCCCGAGAGCTTGGTATGCGAGCAGCTCTCGGCGCCAGCCGCTGGGCGATTGCCCGGCAACTACTTTTTGAAAGCACGTTGCTGGCGGTAATCGGCGCGGTTGCCGGAGTTTTTCTGACGCTTTGGAGTATCGATGCGATCCTCGCGCTAACTCCACCAACCCTGCCGCGTTTTCATGAGACGACGATCGACTTGCGCGTTCTCGGTTTCACCACCTTTGCGGCCTTACTGGCCGGAGTTCTCGTTGGTGTCTGGCCGGCTTGGAGAATCTCGAACTCGAAATCGATGTCGCTCGCGTTCCACGAAGCAGCCGGCCACGGCGCCAGTGACGGGCCGAGCCGACAGCGCACACGCTCGGGGCTTGTTGTCGCGCAGGTCGCGCTGGCAATTGTACTACTCGCCGGCGCGGGATTAACATTGAAAAGTTTTTGGCACGCACAGAGCGCCCCGCTCGGTTTTGATCCACACGGAGTGGTGAACGTCGAAATCGCACTCCCGGATGCGAAGTACAAAACAGACGAACAGAAGGATGCATTTTGGACGCGGTTGCTGGAACGAGTGAAGAACATTCCCGGCGTCGAAGCGACAGCTATTAGTGCGAACAGTCCGTTCGACCAAACTGAATGGGACAGTGGCTTTCATGTGACCGGCACGCCACCAGCTCCACCAGGGCAGCAGCCCTCGGTCGAAGTGAGTCCGGTGTCGGTTGATTATTTTCGAGTGATGGGAATGCCGATCTTGCGTGGCCGCAACTTCGGTCCCGAAGACACACCAGGCGAAAAGGGACATTCGCGATCAATCATCATCGACGAGACGTTCGCGAAAAAATATTTCGCAGGAAAGGATCCAATCGGTCAGCACATCGACGATACGGAGAGCACCGACAAGACGCAGCCGCCAATGACGATTATCGGAGTCGTGCCGCGAACGCGCAACGAAGCGCCGGGCGAATTCAACACCGAGGCGCTGCACATGGTAGAGGAATATCTGCTGGCGTCACAGGCCCCGCAGAGCACCAACAATCTGCACATTCGAACCAGCCTGCGGGACATTGGTCCGTTGGTGGCTGCTGTAAAACACGAAGTGCAGGCGCTGGATCCTGATCAACCCATGGGACAAATCAC
>DATFXP010000128.1:0-12898 GCA_035315785.1 Candidatus Udaeobacter sp.
CGATCCCGCATGGCGTCGCAGTTGCGCAAGGCACACCGACGTCGTGCTGAAGCTTTCCGCACGCGTTTAGTTAGGCCAGATCAGCAAGCGCATCAGCTGTGCGCCATAACCCGAGAGGTGGGCGCTTCCTCCGCGACCAGAAACTACGTCACGAGTGAGATACGAACACTCTGCCGATTTGTTTTTCACGTAAGTTACCTCGGGCTGCGTAACGCGTTTGTCAGTTGGTTCAATTCTCAACGGAACACCAGAACTCGCGAACGAAACTTCCCATGACGATCCACTTCGTTTTCCACCTGCAAGCATCCACGGATATAGCGTTGGCAAATCGAAGTGCCGCGCTTTCGGGAATGCCACCTTATAAAATGTCTCTTCAGCAGCCAGAAATTCGGGAATTGTGAGTTCCGGATTTTTTCGGAGCGCCAGATAGAGACGCGCCACGTCGAGACCGGCGAGGTTCATTCCGTTGTAAAGACCATGGCGATTGGGATCGTTCCTAAAAAATGTGTTGTACCACGCTTCGAATTGGCGGCTGAACATCAGGCATAATTCCAAATGCAGATGTGCGCGTTCGCGGTTTATGCCCGTTCCGGTGTAACCCATCACCGCGATAGGCTGACCGCGTTTTACCCTCTCGCCCGGCTGCACTGCGATCGAGCTGAGATGTCCGTACAAACTGTAATAGTTCGATCCGTTCCACCGATGTTCGATAACAACGTATTTGCCGTAATTTGAGTAACCTGGAGCGAGACTGACGTGGACAACCTCGCCATCTGCAATGGCGCGCACTTCGTCCAGTGGCTCACCGTTTGCATCGCGATGCACGGACCGAATATCAATGCCTTCATGGAAACGGGTGTAAACGACGCCTCCGCCAGTGCTTTTCGGATCACGGACAAAGCCGTATTGACCGCCCTCCCACGGTGTCGATTTCACGCCGTTATAGTCCCGGTCGATATATTGGTAAAAAGCGGGGCCGTCTCCCGAAAAAAGCGCGTCATTGTCCGTGGGCAGAACAAGATCGAGACCCTGACTTCGTGCCGTCTGGATTATCATCGGAGCAGACAAAAGCACAGCGATAATAACTCGGGGGAACAATAGTTGCATGGACGATGAAGCGATCAGCGCTTTCGTTCCCCGGGCATCCGCCACTGTTTCTTCATTAGCTCAACATCCGCGGCATTTAGTCCGGACGGAATGTAAATCTTGCCGTCTGAAACTCGCTTGTCGATCTGCAGTGGGGTGATCATTCGGCCGTTGATAAATACAAAGAGGAAACCGCCCCGGTGCTCGACGCTTAGCGTATCGAGCACCACTTGTCCGTGCTCGTCGAGCTGAAACAATGCGCCAAACGTTCCGTCTCTGGCGGGATAGGGAGAAAAAGCCATGACGTCGCGCTCGGTAATCCACGCCATTTTTTGGATGGCAATACCTCTCCCGGAAGACATTGAGCTCGCGGGCATTGAGAACACATCCGTATCCCGAGGGTTTGCTTGCGCATGTACGCGAAACGTGCACTGTCGTTGCTTCGCTGCTGCATCAACCAGCGTGAAAGCGAGACAGGCTACGAATATACAGAAGGTTCTCATGTCGATTGACTGCGAAACTATCCGCGAGTTCATAAATGGTTTGACAGCCATTTTGCAATCCAGAAAAGTTTTCGGCCTGTCTAGGGGCTCATGAAGCGCCGCCTTGTTTTGCTCGTTCTGACAATTTTTGTCGCTGGGGCCATGTTTGGCCAGGACGTTACACCCACGCCTACGCCGGCGCGAAAACGAGGTTGGTTGAGCCGCGTTCTTCATCCGTTCTCTCCCAACGTGGCCCCACAGTACAAAGACACACGGCTGCGCGGTCTCTCTCTCGACCTGCAAATCACCCCCCAAACCGTGAAGTTATCTGAAGTCCGCCAGCTTAACGTGAAAGTGACCTTGGCAAATCTGTCAAAACGCCCCGTCACGCTCGATTTCCCTACCACTCAGCGCATCGAAATCTATCTCACGAATTCCGCCGGCGAAGTCCTCACAAGGTGGTCTGAGAACCATGCGATTGCTGAAAAGCCTGCCACAATTTTGATTAACCCTTCCGAGCGGATCGAGTACAATGAAACAATCTCGACCCGCGAACTTACGCCTAACAAAGTTTTTATCGCCGAAGTTTTCTTCCCTCAATTTTTGGAGCTGCGCGTGCGGCAAAAGTTTCTAGCAGTGCCGTAAGCGGGTAATGGAGCGACGGAGTAATGGCTTCCAAAGCAGTTCCAATACTCCAACACTCCAATACTCCAATACTCCTTTTTTCCGATTACCATACGCACCCCCAAGGACATCGTGTGCAGCGATACACGCAGGAGTTGCTTCAGCCCTGGGCGGATTCGGCGCGAAGAGCAGGGTTAAAGGACATTGCTTTCACTGATCACGATCGTTACTACGCCGGAGTCGATTTTGATGAAGTCGATCGGTTGCGAGAACGAAATCCAGATTTGGAAATCCGAGCGGGGATCGAGCTGGATAACGATCCTGTCCATTCACCAGCCGGCCGGAAATGGGTCGAAGAAAATTGGGATAGGTTGGATTTCGTTCTCGGCTCGGTACATTTCCTGGATCGGCCCGATCAGATGTTCGACAACGTACCGGATGGCGCGGAGCAATTCCACGGCAGGAACATTGACGACGTGTACGCCGATTACTTTCGCCGTATCCGCGAAATAATTGAGACCGGGCTGGTCGACTCTCTTGCCCACTTGGATCTGATCAAAATCCATGGACATCGGCCGATGGCAGACGTCGGCACATTGGTCAATGAGACACTGGAATCTATTCGTGCGCGCAATCTCGTGATTGAGCTTTCCACCGCCGGTTGGCGGAAACCAGTGAACGAACTTTATCCTGGCGATTCAATCATCAAATTGGCGATGGGAAAGGGAATTCCATTTACAACCGCATCCGACGCGCACTCACACTTCCAGCTCGGCGAAAATTTTGCGAACCTCGCGCACAAAATGGCCGAAATCGGCGTTCGCCAGGTGTGCATTTTTGAAAAACACAAACGTGCCGAGGTACCGCTACAACTGTAGATCGAGCTGCGACTGTGTATCCGCAGAGAACGCCTGTTCTGTTTCCGCGGGCAGCGGCAAGTCAAAGCCGAGCCGTTTGGTGAGACGTTGACACGTCTCCGGAGCAAATCCTTCAAAGTGATTGCCGGCAAACGCCCAGACACTCCGCACGTCTGTAAGATGCCGCTGAATTTTCAGCGACCAGCTTTCCAACGCGGCTTCGCGTTTCCACAGTAATTTTTCGTAGCGATGCATATGGCCGCCGTCGACGTCGTATTTGGTCGCGTAATCGCCAAGCAAGCGCAGGTAAAGAAAGTCGGTTGTGCACGGTAGAAATTCGAAGGGTGCGAGGTTTCGCTCGTTAAGCGGTGTGGTGTCCGCCCAAACCCAGCAGATACGGTACTTTTCCAATAGACGGATGAACTGCGGCCGATGCCAGCCGGCATGGCGAAATTCAATGGCAAAACGGAAATCCCGCGGCAATTGCACCAGGAACTTGCGCAATGTGTGTTTGCCATCAGCCGGCGTCAGCGAAGGCGGGAGCTGAATGAGGATCACCTGGAGCTTGGGCTCAAGTAGTTCGATCGCACGGAGAAAGGAAGTTAGCTCTGGTGCACAATCTCGTAGACGAGAGATGTGAGTGATTTGACGGGGAAGTTTACAGGTAAACCGAAAGCTGGCCGGAGTCGTTTCAGCCCAGCGACGAACCGTTGCTTCAGTTGGCGCTGCGTGGAATGTCGAATCCACTTCGACGGCCGGGAACTGCCCCGCATAAAATTCAAGCCAGTGCGACTCTGGCAAATCGGCTGGATAAAACGCACCGCGCCAGTCGTCAAAGCTCCATGCGCACGAGCCAATGCGTATTTTTTGCTGGTCGAACAGATTCAATGGAATCGGAAAGGTATTCGGTTTTGTCCGCCGAAAAAGGTGTCAGATTGGGGGAAGAGAACTGTGCCAAAAATTTGACGGGCCGGATAAGTTAACTACCCTCCCAAACTTAGATGCAACTGGTTATTCGCGCGTTTTTATTACTCGCTCTCGCACTGTTCCTTTTACCTGAACCGGGCACCGCTTCCATCATTTTTCGGCCGGGTAAAAAAGCGGAGTACGTCCCGCCTGGCGAAGAGCCGATGAGTGGGAATGCAGCGGAGCTGTATCAGTTGGGGCAGACGGCAGAAAAAGAGGGCAATCTTAAACGTGCGATCAAGGCCTACAAAACGCTCGTCAAACATCACCCCAAAGATGCACTGGCTTCGACGGCGGTTTATCGTGCTGCTCAATTGCTGGAACAGACTCATCAATATACTCCCGCAGCAGATTCATACCTCCATTTGGTCGAAAAATATCCCAGCAGCGCGCATTTCGAGGACGCTGTCGAAGGACAATTCCGGATTGGTGAGATTTATCTGAATGGAAAGAAATTGAAGGTGTTGGGAATTCCGGTCGCGTCTGCGTTGGATCGAGCGGTGACCATTTTTGCGAATGTTGTTCGCACCGCGCCATATGGAACATACACAGCGCGAGCGCAGTTTGACATTGGTATGGCGCGTGAGAAGCAGGGAGCGAACGATGCGGCGATCCAGGCGTATCAAGCTGTGGTGGACAAATTTCCTAACGAGCCAATAGCCGTCGATGCCCAATATCAAATCGGTTACATCTGGTTTACTGCCGCGCAGCTAGGCACAAATGACGCGGCTGCCGCCAGTAATGCGAAAACGGCTTTCCAAGATTTCCTTTTCCATTATCCCAAGAGCGAGAAAGCAGCCCAGGCACGCAAGAATCTTGACATTCTCGAACACAAGCAGACGAACAATTCGTTCAAAGTCGCGAAATTTTACGACAAACAAAAATATTATCGCGCCGCGGTCATCTACTATAACGAAGTGATTCGCCAGCAGCCGGGATCACAGGAAAGCAACGAGGCCAAGAAACGTATCGACCAGTTACGCGCCAAATTGGGCGATGCTGCGCTGCAGCCGGCGATACCGGTCTCACAGACCGCAAAGAAAAAACCCGAAGCACACGGAGCTCGAACTGCCGGAACGGAACCGGCCAAGCCGGGTGCACCGAATAATGAAGCGCCGTTGCCTGCATCGGAAGGCGATAGCTCGCTTCCACCACCGGCTTCGCTCGCACCGGACACCACTACCGCGCCTGGACCTCTCGCACCTCCGCCAGGCACAAGCACAAACCCCGATCCATCGAACGCTCCCGCAGCATCGTCCTCCCCCGAAGAGTCCGCCTTGCCGGCGCCTTGAAAGCCTCATTTGCGACAATCCTTTGCCTAGCGCTCTCCGGTTGCCTTGGCTACCACGTCGGACCGGTAAAGCCGTACTATCTGCGGGACGTTCACGCTATAGCAGTGCCGAATTTTAAGAATCGCACGCTCCTGCCGCGCGTCGAAGTTCTGGTAACCGATACCCTGATCAAACAATTCCAACAGGATGGCACATTTCAAATCACAAGCGACGACAAGGCAGACGCGACTTTGAGTGGAGAGATTTCTCGCGTCAGTCGGACACCAGCGCGTTCGGTGCGAGGGAATGTGCTTGCCACAACGGAATTTACCCTCGCGCTAACCCTCAGATATACGCTGAGCACACGAGACGGCAAACCGGTGGCCGGTCCTGGTGAAGTAACCGGCACTACCACTTTCTTCGTCAGCAGCGACGTAACAACAGACGAACGACAAGCTTTGCCGCTCGCCACCGAGGACCTCGCCACCCGATTAGTTGCTCAACTGAGCGAGGGATGGTGACGAAATGAAGGGTGAAGAGAAGTTATGGGCTATCCTCAACGAGAAGCTCGACAATCTACGCGCGACTAATCGCCTGCCTCAGGCAATTCGAGTCGCCGAAACCGCGCTTGAAGTTGCCAGACGTGCATTCAAAGGAAACCAAACTGCACTCGCCACGAGCTTTGAGAAACTAGGCCAACTGCTCGAACAAAAGGGAGACCACACTGGAGCCGAAGCATATTTGCTCAAGGCACACGCGATCCTTGAAAAGGGAAACCCGCCAGATCATCGTGCTATCTACCGCTCGGCACGACGATTGGCTCTGCTCTTCGATAGTCTTGGTCAGTCCGAAGAGGCGATCGATTTTTACCAGAAGGCAATCGCTGCTGGAACCGAAATCGACGACGTTCCCTATTCAGATGTCGGTACCATGTTAAACAACGTTGCCCTGATTCTTCGCAAGTCGGGCCGGCAAAAGGCGGCCGAACCATGTTACCTGCGCGCGTTGGAGATTTACGAGAAACAACTGGGACCTGATCATGCTGATGTGGCATCGGTGCTGAACAATTTGGCGGTGTTTTACACCAACGAACGCCGATATACCGAAGCCGAGAAATTACACCTTCGGGCATTGACCATCAGAGAGAACCAACAACCCCGGCCAATCGCCGACATCGCTCAGTCGAAATGCAATTTGGCGGTGGTCTACCATTCGCGTGGTGACTATGCGAAGGCGGCGGAACTCTATCAGTCTTCACTAAAAAGCTGGGAACAAGTTGAGGATACACCCTCGAAAGATTACGACATTGTCGTATCCAATTATGCCGATCTCTTGCGTTCGCTTGGACAAGTGCGCAAAGCGCATCAATTAGAGGTGCGTGCGCGCAAGAAACGCGGGGCTGAAGTTACCTAAGGAATCGTTTGATTTCAGCTTGCAGACACGTTACCACACTCGGATTGTAAGCCCTCTGTCTTGCTCGCGTGGCGGAACTGGCAGACGCGTACGGCTCAGGACCGTATGGGGCGACCCGTGGAGGTTCGAGTCCTCTCGCGAGCAGTTACTCCCGTCGCACGACCGACGTGTTAGATCCACCAGCACCCGTCCGATGCTGGTGGCCACTACAGCTGCTTATTTCCCGCCTCTTCTTCTGGCTGCCCAGCGCGCTTTCATTAACTCAGAAAGTCTCTTTCGGCCGGCAGGTGTAAGCGCGCCTTTTTTCCGACTAGAGGCTTTGGGTTTCCCTCCGGCTTTTCTTCTGGCTGCCCAGCGCGCCTTCATCAGCTGGGAAAGTTTCCTTCGGCCGGCTGCTGTAAGCTGCCCTTTTCTCTTTGTAGGAGCTGCTCCTTTGGTGCTGCCTCGCGTTCTTGCCCAACGAGCTCTGGCGGCTGCCGAAAGCTTCGCTCTTGTTGCGGGCGAGAAGTAACGTCCTGAGGCGGTGGGAGCGGTCGCAGGGGTTGGCCTTTGAGGTGCACCTCGCAAAAGAGAGGAAAGGCGCCGTTGCAGACCGTCGATTTGCTGGCGAATTGAGATCGCTTCTTGTAGATCTTTAACAGATATGTCCATGTCGGTAGATAGCCGTAGTTGCCCTGTATGGCAATTAGTAATTTTATGACGAGTTTCCGGCCTTGTTCCTCAACGTTAGGTTGTTACCTATGTCATAGTCACAAAACAAAGCGGCTTAACAAACGCGCGCTGATGTTCCGATGAAATTCCTGACATGAGTACCAAACCCACGCACGTTCGCGAAATGTTCGGGTCGATTGCGACTCGTTATGATCTCGCAAACCATGTGCTGAGCTGCGGCATCGACTTCTATTGGCGAGCGCGCGCGGCTGAAATGGTCGACGCCTGGCATCCACATACGATCGCCGATCTTGCGACCGGCACTGGAGATCTAGCGCTGGCCATGCAAAAGAAATTGCCCTATGCGGAACTGACCGGTGTCGATTTCCTGCCGGAAATGCTGGAGCTTGCGCAACGCAAAGGTGTGCGGCAGGTGGTATTGGCTGATGCGATGAAACTCCCGTTTGCCGATGCCTCGTTCGACTGTGTCACTATTGCTTTTGGTCTGCGTAACTTGGAAAACTGTTCAGCAGCACTCAGTGAAATGTGGCGCGTGCTCAACGCCAAGGGTCACCTGCTCGTGTTAGAGTTCTCGTTGCCGACAACCCCGATTTTGCGCGCGGCATATCACTTTTATTTGCATCGCTGTCTGCCATTGCTTGGCTCGATTCTAACACAAAAGAAAAACGCCTATGAGTACCTCGGTGATTCAATCGAGAAGTTTCCGAGTGGCAATGCAATGTGCGAATTGATGGGGGGAACCGGTTATATTTCTGTCAACTTTAAACCTATGACCGGAGGGATCGTCACAATTTATACCGCGATAAAACCGTAGGCGCAGTGTGACAAGCCAACACGGAAAGTCCCTTGCCACAGCGGGCAAAGAGAGGTACAAAACTCGGCGTGATTGATTACATCCAAAAAGGCGGATTATTGATGTGGCCGATTCTAGCCTGCAGCATCATCTCCATTGCTGTTTTTGCAGAGCGCCTTTTCTATTTTCATCGCGCGACCATCCACGTGGGCGAGTTCTTGAAAGGGCTGTCGAATTTAATACGCCGTCGCAATTTTGCAGAGGCTCTACACGAGTCTGCCGGCACGCCTGGGCCGGTGGCGCGAGTGATTCATGCTGCAATTATCCGGCACGATGCCCTTCGAGCGGAATTACGCGACATTGTGCAAGAAGCCGCCCAACTGGAAGTACCAAAGCTGGAGCGGTTCCTTCCTGTTCTTGCGACCATTGCTTTCCTGACGCCGTTGCTGGGGCTGCTGGGGACCGTCGCGGGGATGATCGACGCTTTCGGAACGATCGCCTCAAATGGCGGTTATGCTACGGTGACGGAGTTGTCTGGTGGCGTTTACAAGAGTTTGCTAACCACTGCGGCTGGGCTCGTTGTGGCAACACCGACATTTGTCGCTTATAGCTATCTCTCGTCCCGCGTGAATACCATGATGCATGACATGGAGCGCGCAGGCATTGAGATTGTCCACATGTTGACGGAAAGCCGCCCAATTAGCGGCATCATCAGTTTTCAACAACCTGATGAAACTGTGCGCAAGATCGAAGCACGGCAGGATTAGCGGCAAACGGCTCATCTGGTTGGATCCCAAAAGCCAGAAAACGTAACTGTGAAACTCAACCGAACGACAAATTACAACTTCGGGTGGCTTTTGCTGATCGGGCTTGTCGATCTTGCTTTCCTGCTGGCTTTTTTTCTTTTGCTGAGTTCGAATTTCATCCTGCAACAAGGCATCTCGATTTCGATGCCGTTCTCGCGTTTCACGCTTGGTCCGCAGAGCAACCAACAAATCATCAGTATTACAGGCGGCGCAGTTCCCGCCATTTATTTTCAGGACCAGCGAGTTACCATGGAGCAGCTTGGGGCACTACTAGATGCAGCCAAGCGTAAAGACCAATCTATCATCATCAAGGGAGACCGTTCTGTTTCTTACGAAACAGTCGCTGAAGTGACGAACGCGGCGCTCGAACACGGCATCAGGTCGGTTGCGCTCGCTGCGACTCCGCCACGATGAATAACGTTGCCTCTGAGCTTGCAGCCGAACCGCTGCTCTTTAGCTGGGATTCCGCTCGACGGCGAGGGTCGATGCTCGCAGCTTTCCTTGTGCTGTCGCTGGTGGCTCATGCCCTGTGCTTTTATCTCTTCCAAATTGTTTACCCGACTCCGGTAGCGCTTCTTCCGCCGCCGGCCCGGGTCACATTTATAGCGCCCGACTCCGAAGAAGGCCGCACGCTGCTTCGTTGGATTGATGCGGAAGATCCTGCTGTTGCTTTCACAACTCTTCCGGCCCCGGGCGCAAGGCTTGGCGCTCTGCCAAAGACTGAGCATCTGCCCTCTTATTCTGCTGTGGGACCGATGCTCAAGGAACTTCCAACCTTAAAGCCAGATCTGAGGATTCCGAGTTCGCGGCCCCCGAGTGCTGTACATTTTGCGTCTCGGAAAACCGCTTCTGTCAGGGGCAGCGCGAAGACATACATTTCCTTTTCCAGGGAACTCGATCAATTTGGTGTTCCGAGCCCCCCCAAGTCCGAGTTCGCAGCCTCCAACGAAGACGCGCCTGAAGCGCTTCGATTTCGGGTGGCAGTAAACGACTTGGGTGAAATTCGCTACTGCTTCCCGATTAACTCGTCAGGCGACCCAGCGCTGGACGAACAAGCGCGCTTGCAAGTCGTCCGTAGCCGTTTCCCACAAAACAGGCAACCCGGTGACAGACCCGACTCCGCTCTGGTTTGGGGCATGGCCACCGTTCAATGGGGCAGCGACGTCGCACGTCTGAAGCAAGCACCTGTCGCTACTGTCACGCCGTGATTCGCGTCAGTCTTGCTACTCTTGTCACGATTTATCTGCTGCTTTTTCTTGCGGCAGTCTTTCTATTCTGGATAGTGGGAGAATGGAACCGCCGGCGGCGAGAGCGACGGTCTCTTCAGCACCGGTTGCGTTGCGTGATTTGCGCGTTCGAATTTGAGGATCGTACGGATGCGCTGCTTCCCCGGTGCCCACACTGCGGAAGTTTAAACGAACGATTCAGGATGGAGAACATTTAACATGGGAATGTGGATAGGTCGAAACCGGAAAGCGCGCGTGACTTATGGTTTCGACGAGATCGCGCTTGTGCCTGGGCGCGTGACGATCAACCCGAACGAAGTGGACATCACGTTTCGTTTGCCGCGCAAAGCGGCGGAACCGCTTGAGTTGAAGATCCCGATCCTCGCCAGCGCGATGGATGGGGTCGTCGATGTCGGCTTCGCCATCGCGATGAGCAAACTCGGTGGACTTGCCGTTCTGAACTTGGAAGGCGTGCAAACGCGCTACAAGAACCCGCAGGAGGTCCTGCAAAAAATCGTCGACGCAAGTAAATCGGAGATTACTGCCCTCTTGCAGCGAATTTACCAGGAACCCATTCAACAGGATCTCATTGCGGCGCGCGTGCGCCAAATCAAGGACGCCGGTGTCGCAGCAGCGGTGAGTTCCATTCCTCAGCGCGCAGCGGAATTTGGAAAAATCGCCCAAGAAGCTGGCGCGGACGTTTTCGTGGTACAGAGCACGGTTTCCACGGTCCGTCACATTTCGTCGGAGTACAGGTCGCTCGATCTCGAAAAATTTTGCCGCGAGATGCGTATCCCTGTCATCGTGGGAAACACGGTTGGATACGATGTGACGCTCGAGATAATGGAGTGCGGGCCGGCTGCGGTCTTGGTGGGTGTCGGGCCTGGGGCCGCTTGCACTTCACGTGGTGTGCTTGGACTTGGGGTTCCGCAAGTTACTGCCACGGTCGACTGCGCGGCAGCGCGTGATGCTTACTTTAAAAAAACATCGCGGTATGTGCCGATCATCACCGACGGCGGGATGAGCAAAGGCGGCGATGTTTGCAAGTCGCTAGCTTGTGGCGCAGACGCGGTCATGGTGGGCAGCGCGTTTGCCAAGGCGCAGGAAGCGCCGGGACGCGGGTACCACTGGGGCATGGCTACTCCGCATGCCAATCTACCTCGTGGCACGCGCATCAAGGTGGGCGCGACCGGTTCATTGAAGCAAATTCTCTTCGGCCCGGCCGAGGTTGACGATGGCAGCCAAAATCTCGTTGGCGCGATCACCACTTGCATGGGCAATGTTGGGGCACGCAATCTTCCAGAGTTCCAGCAGACTGAAATCATCATCGCGCCTTCAATCAGGACGGAAGGAAAACTCTTCCAGACTGTGCAAAACGTCGGTATGGGGACCAGCTGACGCTCTCAGCCTTCAACGCTTAACGCTATATCGTCATGCCTGAGCGCAGAGTAGTCATCACTGGTATGGGTCTTCTCACGCCGGTTGGCAACAGCCTTGAGACGTTTTGGTCCAATCTGAAGAATGGCGTCAGCGGCATTGGTATAATCGACGCATTCGATACCACGGGGTACGATTGCAAAATCGGGGGCCAAGTCCGCGATTTCGATCCTAAGCCGTTTTTCAAAAACCCAAAGGATGTGCGACGTACCGACCGATTTACTCATCTTGCGATGGCCGCAGCAAAAATGGCGATAGCGGATAGCGGAATTGACATAGACAATCTGAAAGAACGCGACCGTTTCGGCGTAATCGTTAGCACTGGAATCGGGGGCCTCAAAACGTTGCAGGACCAGTTGCAGATCCTGGTGACGAGGGGGCCCGGGCGAAACTCACCCTTCACGATCCCAATGTTGATCAGCAACATGGCCGGCGGCGTCATTTCGATGGAGTTCAACCTGCGCGGCCCAAATCTTTGTATCGTTACCGCATGCGCTACATCGAACAATGCCATCGGCGAGTCCTGGCGGATCATCAAATCCGGCGACGCAGATATCTTCCTCGCCGGAGGCGCTGAGGCGTCCATTGTCGAAATCGGCGTCGCAGGATTTTCAGCCATGAAGGCGCTAAGCACGCGCAACGATGAGCCTGAGCGTGCGTCACGGCCATTCGATCGGGACCGTGATGGTTTTGTGATGAGCGAAGGGTCGGGAGTCGTGGTCGTGGAGGAGCTGGAACATGCCAGGGCGCGCGGCGCAAAGATTTATTGTGAAATCACAGGGTACGGCATGTCCGCCGATGCCTACCACATGACTGCGCCGCCTCCGGATGGCGAAGGTGCCGCGCGTGCAATGAAACTGGCGCTCGACCACGCACGGATATCACCTGAGCAGGTCGATTATATCAACGCTCACGCTACTTCCACCGACATCGGCGATCTTTGCGAAACCCGTGCTATCAAGCAAGTCTTTGGCGAACATGCGAACAAGGTTTCGATCAGTGCAACGAAATCGATGACCGGCCACTTGTTGGGCGGCGCCGGCGGGATAGAGATGGCCGCCTGCGCACTGGCCATTCGCGACTCTGTAATTCCGCCTACTATCAACCTCGAAAATCCGGGCGAAGAGTGCGATCTCGATTACACGCCTCACGTTGCCCGCGAAAAGAAAGTGCGGGTCGCACTCAATAATTCCTTTGGTTTTGGCGGCCATAACGCGACGCTGGTTGCGAGCGCGTTCGAAGGTTAACCTCCGCCGCGGTGACCT
>DATFXP010000129.1:0-5493 GCA_035315785.1 Candidatus Udaeobacter sp.
TTTATTTTTACTGGAAGACGATCACTGCCAACTCCGAGTATGGCCGCCAACTCTGGGGCTATCGATTCTGCAGTGCCTTGAGAAAGCACCCATTCTTCCACTTTGGAAAGTTCGGCTTGCGCGGAAGAAGGCGGTGTTGGAGCAAGATTCTGACCTAACAAGGCGACGGGAATGAGCGCCAGGGCTGCGATGACAAGTTTGCCGCAAAGCTTTTGCATCGACAGATTTTTAGCCGGTGACATTGTCGGTAGTTTTGTAGCCCTCACCGACGAAGTCATACTTACGACAACAGACGACTTCCAGCCTTTCAATTGCAACGCGTAATTTTGCCCTGCTCGTAAATAGTTAGGTCTACTTTTCGTGGATGTTGGCAATCAGCCCGTTTATCTGCGTGTCATCGGAAAGACCGATGGAAAGCACTTTACCGAATATTCCGAACGGCCTTTTTGCACACCTGCCGCCGTCGCAAAATCATGTGGAGGTGGTTGAAGATTTGCTCGAAGCCGGTGTCTATGTCCTCAAAAAAATCGGCCTCCCGATCAAGGGAGGCCGATTGAACGAACTCGTTAGAAGATTGCTCTCCTTTAGTGGAAGAAGAAGCGAACACCGGCACCGACCAAATGCTGACCCAAGTCGCGGGTTTGGCGGGTGTTGATTTGGCTGCTCGTGTAGTCGAGGTAGTGGTATTCGATGAAGGCGCTAAAGTTGGGGCTAAAGAAGTAATCTGAGCCGGCAACAACATCCCATGCCAAGTCGGCGTGATTTGCGCCGCCACCAGTGTTGATTGGGACCCTACCTGTTACGGGATCTTGGACCTCGACCCCCGCAGATTCGGCGTAGTAAACGCCGACCCCGGCGCCCGCATACGGCTGGAACTGCCAAGTTGGCGGCCCAAGTCGCAAAATGAAGTTAAACATAAAGGCGGCCGTATTAATCCAAGTGGTCACGTTGCGCTGTGCAATGAAATCACCATCCGCTTCCCTCAACGTGAAGTTGGCGCCACCCCGAAAGCCATTGTAGAACCAGTCGCCCTCAATTGCTGGACGAATAACGCCCGTGCCAAAGACGTAACCGAGCTTGATTCCACCATAAAACCCGACGTCATTTTTGGGATCGACAGTGAGAGTGTCTCCGAAGCTGTCAGGGAAATCCGGATTATCTTGCGTAAAAGTTCGGCTTCCACCGCGGTTTTGATAAACATTGGCCCCCATGTCGATTGCTCCGTAAAAGCCGAGTCCATACATCGGCGGCGGCGGCGGCGCGACCTGCTTATAGACCTCCGTTCCGGCTCGGAGAGAGGCGGCGAGAAGTCCTGTTAACGCAATTGTGGTGACTAGAAGTTTTTTCATGTTTCTCTTTCTATTGTCACGCCCCTCTTACGAAGGAAGCGCGATGCGGTCAAGATTAATAATTTGTCTCTGTGAGGCGGTGTCCTACCGCATAATCGTGCAGAAAATTTACGACAGAGTCTATGGGACTTTAGCCGTAGGGCTTTTGGGGTAGAGAATTCGCCGGCAGATGTCGTAGGGAAGCTAATTGATTGAATCTGCGGTAGCCTTGATGCCGGCCAGAAATTCGCCGCTTTCTACGCCTTTGATAAAAAAAGCGGACGCGCCCGCGTTCATCGCCATTCGACGAACTGAGGGATCATCTCTTGCGGTTAATATAATGACCCGCGTCGAGGGCGAAACCCGTTGCAGATGTGATTGCACCTCCAGCCCGCTCATCTCCGGCATAAGGATGTCGATGATCGCAAGTTCAGGACGATACGTTGCAGCGTGCTCTAAAAACGTCATTGGATTAGTAAAGGCATTGACCTGCCAACCCATCGAATCGAGGAGCCGGCCGGTCGCTTTGAGGACCGACCGATCATCGTCCAGCAGGAACACAGCTACTGTTTCTTTGCTAAGCGCAACCATCTTTAATTTCCTGGTCTCATAGAAAATCGCATCTGGTTACCTGAACGGTTGTGATTAGGAAGGCAGTACGGAAATGTTGTTCGGCCATGACATGCTGCATACGACTATGTTTGCCTATCAGGCGGTCGGATTGCAATCAGACCTTAGTCCCGGGTCTGACCGGCGGGGTGACTTCCGCTTTTTGCAATACTCCCATCAGCTCGGCCACCGAGGTTATCCTGAGTTTCTGCATCATATGTGCGCGATGAGTCTTGACCGTTTTCTCAGCCATCCCCAGCTCACCACCTACTTGTTTGTTTAGCAGCCCCGTAGCCACGAGTTTCATTACTTCGTATTCACGCGGCGTCAGTCGTTCAAGTAGCGCGCGGGCATGATTCCTTTCCGATGCGCGAAGGAGCTGCTCGCTCGAACGAGTTAGAGCACGTTCAACGCTTTCCAACAATTGTTTAGGTTTGAACGGCTTTGGGAGAAAATCGACGGCGCCAGCCTTCATTGCCTGGGCGCACATTGGAATATCGCCGTGCGCGGTTATGAAAACGAGCTGCTCCTTGCGGCCCTTCTCGATCAGGGCTTTCTGAAACTCAACCCCGTTCAGCCCAGGCATTCGCACATCGACAACGACGCAGGAAGGTCCCTGATAGGCTGAACGCGAGAGAAACTCGGACGCAGACTTGAACACCTCCGCTTTGTAATGGGCAGCGTCTAACAACCGCTTCAAACTTTTGCGCACCGATTCATCGTCGTCGATCACGAACACCATTGCCGTTGGACTGGTCATTGTGGCACCTCCTCAGCGATTGGCAGACGGAAATGAAAACGCGCTCCGCCTCCATCGGCGTTTTCGGCCGTAATCGTTCCGCCATGTGCTTCCACGATTGAGCGCACAATGGCAAGGCCCATTCCCAAGCCTTCATCCTTCGTGGTGAAGAATTGCTCGAACAGTCGTTCGCGAATCGCCTCCGAAATCCCGGAGCCGTAATCGCGGACGGCAACGCCGATCGCGCCGTCGCAGTTGTGATCCGTAGCGATCTCCACGATGCGGCGATTCGGTGGCGCATCGCGCAGGGCGTCAAAGGCATTGCGCACAAGATTGATCACTGCCTGCTGAATTTGAATGGGATCGCCTTCAATGGGTGGCAGATCTTCTGCGAAGGAGGTTTTGATCTTGCAAAGATGCGCAGTGGCATCGGGCTGAACCATGTGCGTGATCGCTTTCACCAGGTCATTCAAATTTATCCGACCGCGAATCGCAGCGCCCTTCTTAATCGCATTTCGCACATTGTGCATGACGTCACAGGCTCGGCGTCCATCCGCCATGACGTCGTTCAGAATATCCTGCAATTGTTCCGGGTTCAGCCTGCCCTGCTCGAGATATTGCATTGCGGCAGTGGCGTTGTTCACGATTGCAGCCAATGGTTGGTTTAATTCATGCGCCAGGGAAGCAGTCATTTCCCCTAACAAGCTAACCCGGCTCAGAAGCTCGACCTGCTCCCGGCTTCGGCGCGCTACCTCTTCCGCTGCCAGGCGCGCTGAAACGTCCACAACGTTCGCAAGAACAACAAGCCCGTGAGGCGTCTGAACGGGGTTCACCCCGACCTGGACAGGGACCTCGCTGCCATCCTTTCGTCGCGCGAATAACTGCGCGTGGGAGCCAATCGCCCGCGCTTCGGGAGCAATGAAGAAGTTCGCGCGATCGTTTTCATACGACGTTCCAAATCGTTCCGGCAGCAGAATCTCAACGTCTTTGCCGATGAGTTCGTCACGCGCATATCCGAACAGTTCTTCGGCATGCGCATTCACCAACATGATGCGTCCTTCATGATCGATAAGGATCGTGCCGCTAGGCGAAGCCTCCGTCGCCAGGTGAAAAAGTTCCTCGGCCTGCTTCCGTTCCGTGATGTCCATCGATACACCAAGAAGCCGCGTTGATTTGCCATCTCCTCTGGACAGGCAACGGGCGCGTGCTCCGATCCAGCGGAGCGTTCCATCAGGCAGCACAATGCGATACTCACCTTCGTAGCTCCCGTGAGTTCGTATCGCTCGTTGCACCATCCGATCACGCGCAGCACGATCGTCTGGATGCACACGTTGTTGGAAATCACTGTAGGTAATTTCATCTTCTTCCGGGAATTGAAAGAGCCCACGAATCTTGTCTGAGATCCAGATTCGCTCGGTAGCGATATCGAATTCCCACACACCGAGATGCGCAGCTTCGGCGGCGAGGGCAACCCGCTCCTCGAATCGGTGTAATTCTCTTTCTTGTCTAAGCAAGTCCGTGACATCAACACATGACCCGATGTAGCCGGCAAACGTGCCATCCGCGTCATAACGGGGCACCCCTTCATCGGAAATCCAACGATATTCGCCGTCATTCCGCCTGAGGCGGTATTGCATCACGAACGGTTTGCGCGCATCAAATGCTTCGCTGTAAGTCTTGAGACATTTTTGCAGATCCCCGCGGTGCACGCCCTCGGCCCAGCCATTTCCCATCTCCTGTTCAAGACTGCGGCCCGTAAACTCCAACCAGCGTTTGTTAAAAAAAGTGCACAGTTTGTCGACGGCGGACATCCAGATAAGAACTGGAGCGGCGTCAGCAACTATTCGGAAACGCTGCTCGCTTTCGCGCAGGGTCGCCTCGCTTGCTTGTAATTGCCGGTTAACCTGAGCGGCGCGAATGAGATCGTAGCTCAGCTCGTAGGCCATGGCGGCCACGAAAATTAGATAAAACAAGCTTACCGTAAGCGGGGTCGACAGAAATCCCCACATCATCGCCGCCGCTTGCGCGCTTCCCAAAACGACTAGCAACACGATGCTGCCGCCAATTACCAGCGCCTGACGGTGGCTGCCGCGTCGCCATACCGTAATTGTTGCATCCACAACAAATATGGCGAGGAGGAGCAAGCTGAATTGAGCCACCAACATCCAGGGGTTCCGCACGCCGGACGGCATCGATACGGGTTCTCCCAGGAAACGAACACGTCGTACGGCAGTGATTTCTCGAAAATTGATGTTGGGCGAGAGGATAAAATTGAGGATTAGGGATAACGTGCGCACTGACACAACAGTCCACGCGAGCCATCGCCGGCCGGCATTCAGATAGAGGCGCACGAACGCGACAATCGACACGATCAGAACCCACGCCGGGACATGAATCCAGCGTGTTAATGTGCCGAAAGCTTCGGGCGTTTCAGCCCCCATCAAGGCGTACTCCAGCGCTGCAAAAACCGCCACGGCGACCGCCCCGACTGAAAACACGAGGTTCGCGCGAGCGGCTCGATCCTTCCACCAGACGATGAACTGCAGGAATGCGAGCGTAATGCACGCCCCGGCTCCCAGTGACCAAACGACGGTGACCCAGCTCATAATCTCTTTCGATGTTATAACAGAGGAGCGGTCATGCGTGAAACCCCAATATCCTTGCCTTTGCTACCGGGCAACCATTAGACTTTGGTCCTATTTCGAATCGGGCAGGGTTGGTGCAAACTAACGATCGTTTTGTCATGAAACTCCTTTTTCAAGAAATCCGGCGGAACCCGCTGCTTTGGCTTTTGGTCTTCGTGCCGATTGCGCTCGC
>DATFXP010000130.1:0-5003 GCA_035315785.1 Candidatus Udaeobacter sp.
TTCGTTTCCGAAAGCGCCCTTCATAGTTTCGATGGCGATAAGCCGAATTCTGTCCGACTGACTTCTCAGCCGGGATGATCATTCATCTCATCAGTCTCGCACGCGAGACGAATGCCCGGCGAATTTTCATTCGCCGTGGTGCGACGATACCTGAGGATTTAGCGGGCCGGCTGCCCTTCCTCTGTTTTGTCTTGCACCGCATGGGGTTTTTCGTGCCTCGCGAATTGCCCCGCGAGCGGTGAGCTCTTACCTCGCCTTTTCACCCTTGCCTGCGCTTTTCTCAAAGAACCGGCTGTATGTTTTCTGTGACACTTTCCGTCAACGTCCGCTTTCGCGAATGTTGCCCGCGTATTTTACGCGGCATGCTGCCGTATGGTGTTCGGACTTTCCTCCAGCAAGCCTTGCGACTCACCAGCGATCATCTGCCATCGACGCGTAGTTTAACACAACGACCTGAAAAGAAAACCGCGGCTAACAAAGGCAAGGCAGGTTCGCGTTTTCAATCAGCGGTCATTTTTTTGCTGACTCATACGGAGAGTTTCTGCCCAATGAGTGAGAAAAAATTTCTTCTCGGTTGGTAGAAAACGGTCGGACGTTCCCACAATTGGCCGCAGCGTCGTCATCATCTGCAGGCTAACAACAATGAAAATCACGCTCCAGAGCTTCAGATGGTTTCGAGCGGAACCACCGAGCAAATGGCCCATCCCTTCAAGCAAACGCAACCCAAACATAATCCCGATCGCCCACAGACCAATGTGCAGCGCAGCCATGAAGGCAACGGAGTCGGTTGATTGTGAAAATATCCACGCGATCGGTGCGAAGCCGATTAACAGCAGCGCGCCGAGACCGACGGCCGCAAACAGCATGCCCGTAACGGTTCGCATCTGGGCTTCGATCCCACTCAGGCATGTAAAAATGTACAGGCTCGGGAGGCAAATCAGGATCGACAATGTCGTTCCCATCGCGATTTTCGCCGGCGCGATCCACAATTGCGTCCCGCCGGAAAAACTGCCGACAACGACGCCGTATGCCAGCATGCCAAGCAGCGCTAATGACAGGAGCCACAGGGGCAGAGCTGCTCGCCAGTTGTTTTGTAACTCGTGAATGATTCGGCCCGGGTATTTGAGTAGCGCCTCAATGACGAGCGGTGGTGATGCTCCCTCGGGCATTGGTTCGAACGCGAACCGGCCGGGAATTGGTGCTGGTTTGTATGCCTGACTTTGGGTTGGTGATGTGTTCATTTGTTTGGGTTGGGTTGGTTCAATTCAGAAAAAGAGATGTCGCAGGGCCCGCCAGACAGCTTCATAAAAATTGCCGCGCAACGGATCACTGCGGAGAAACTCAATCGCGAGTCTCGGTGAGCCGATAAACGGCCGGAGGTTCCACGCGATTTGCGCTCCAAGGAAGAGATTTCCAGCCAGCCAACTGAACAGCACAGCGCGCGCGACCTTTTCGCTCCCGCTCATCTTGCGGAGTAATCCGAGCAGCCGGCGGTTAGCAATCACACCGGCGAGCGCTATGATGAAAACATGCGTCAGGAGCATGACGCTGTGCCCCAGAATTGCGTCTTTCGATTCCAGCGGCGGCGCATTAAACCACACGAAAAGCGTGAGCGGCGCGAAACCCGCCAGAATAATTGCCGCAATCGCAAAGCTCATCAGTATCGCGACCGTCGTTTGCCTGAACGACAATTCCGATCCGAGAATTTGCGCAAGCATTCCATTGATCGCGCCGTTGCCGAGGCAGATGAGAAAAATCACGAGCGGAAATTTGATTGCGGTGTAGAACGCCTGCAGTGGACCTCGCCACAACCCGAGCGTGGCGCCGTAAAGGCCAGCCCCGATCAAGATGATGAGAGAAAATTGCGCGACCGATTCAAAACCCACTCGCGACACAGACTCAGCCACGCGATCCGCATCGCCTCGCAACAGAAGCTTGAGTCGCCCGATCACGGTCGCGTACTCGCAATCTCTTCGAGGCGCCGGAACACGGCGTCGACGGTTTCACGCAACGTCGATGTTCCGGCGGTCAGACCGACAACGCTGATGCCATCAAACCATTCGGAATGCAGTTCCTCCGCCCGTTCGATGTGAAATGCGCGTCTGCCCGCGGCGCGACACGTCTCGACGAGCTGCAGGGTATTGTTGCTGCCGTGTCCTCCAACAACCACGATGACTTCAGCGGCATCGATCAATTTTCGTAATGCTGATTGTCGATCCTTGGTCGGTTTGCAGACCGTATCGACAAAGCGCACTTCGCTCGCGGGATATAGACGCTCGATTTCTGCCACGAGCGCACGCACTCGATCAATCGGCTGCGTCGTTTGAGAAATCACGCCGTACTGATCGCGCGGTGGCAATTTCATAATGTCGCTTGGAACGTCGACAACGCACGCTTCTGGAAAATCTTCGGTCAGCCCACGAACCTCGACGTGGCCGACCTTGCCAATAACAATGGGGAAGTAACCAGCCGCGACGAGCCGTTTCAGTTGTTCATGCGCGTGCCGAACGAGCGGACACGTTCCATCGACAACATGGAATCCGTGCTCGCGCCATGCCGCCCGCTTTGCCTCCGACGCTCCATGTGCGGTAATCATCACAGTCCCTGATCTGATTTCCGTCCGATCGAGTGAACCCTCGGCGACCCCTTGCGCGCGGAGCCGCTCGCGCACGATCGGGTTGTGGACGAGCTCGCCGAGAACTGTGAGCGGCGCCTGCTCTGCCAATTGTTCGGCTTGTGCAATGGCATCGCGCACGCCAAAACACATTCCGAAATGCTCAGCCAGAAAAATTTTCATTTATTGTTTCTCATAAGAACCCATTTTCACTTTGTATCACAAAGTAATGATGCAAAATTTTTGGCGCTTTATCCTACGATTTCCATTCCTTCACAATCTCCTCCAGCGCGTTGATGTGCTCCCTAAACGCCGATCTCCCTTTCGTAGTCAATGCGTAAGTCGTCTGTGGCCGCCCGCGGATTTCCTTGGTGACGGAGACCAAACCTTGCTTGTGCAGCGTGCGCATGTGCGTGATCAAATTGCCGTCGCTCATTTTCAATTCGGTCTTGAGCTCCTGGAACGACCAGTTCCGGCGTGAGGCGAGCAGTGCCATAATCGCCAGCCGCCACTTTTCGTGGATGATCTTGTCGAGTTTCTGGAAGTCGAACATCGTTCATTCGACGGCAAACTGTTCGATTTCGTCCGCGCGTTTCCGCGGCCAGGCACAAACTGCATAAATCAGATGATACAGACCGAATGTGAGGCCCATGGCAATAGTCGGCAGAGTCGCTGGCAAATCGCCGAGCACGTTTCTCAACGCGGGAATTGCGAGAGCGGTTAGCAAGAATGCCCACCCTAGGCAGACAAGCGAACGCGGTGCGAAAAGGCCGGTAGAAAGCAGTGCCAGTCCATAGAAAACGATCCAGGCTACGACGAGCTCCAGCTCGGTCGCGCCTCTGTAGCCGGCGGCCAAGAACCATACTGTCACTGCCGCAGGAATGAGCAGATTCGGCGCGATAGCACGCAACGACAATTTCATCCCTGACGAAATAAACGGGCGGCCATCCTTCTTAGCCTCTCGCCAGATGAAAAAGGCATTGGCGGCTACAGCGAGTATCAGCACGATTAGCCAAATAACAGCAAAGTCGCGGCCCTGGACTGGCCGAATCATGCTGCCTTGATTGTTTAGATAAATCGCTGCGGAAGCGACGATTGATAAAAAACCGGCTACAAGCGCAGCAGGGGCCGAGATTGCGCGATAGACGGTGGCCCGCTCCATGAGAGACCGAATGACGCGCAAATCCATCTCGGCCTTCGCTCGCTCCTGATCCATTGGCTGAACTTTGTATTACAAAGTGAAATCGTGTGCAATAACTTTTTTTGAGATTTTTTTGGTGCCGATGATCAAAGACGATCAGAACGGCGAGTGTACATTCACCAAAAAAATTGTGATCATTGCCAGTCCGATGATCAGCTTCGCAAGCATGGCGCCAATGTTCCCGAGCAAACTTCCCCACCCCGCGCGGCCAGCATCAACCATGCGTTTGCCGGCGATGACTTCACCGGCGATCGCGCCAATCACCGGACCAACGAACAGGCCGATCAATCCGAAAAACAATCCGACTAGTGCCCCCAGAACCGCGCCGAACGTTCCCCATTTCGTTGCGCCAAAGTATTTCGCACCGAAATAGCCGGCGAGAACGTCAAGTGCATACGACACGACCGTCAGCAGCACCAGCACAATGATCGTATGCCAGCCAATGCTCTTGTCCGGACCGAGCATCATCCGATGAATGATCGCAGCGGCGAGAATAATGGTGGTACCGGGGACAACCGGCACGATCGTGCCGATCAAACCGACAGCGAAAAGCACAATCGTCAAAAGCCACCAGAACAGTTCCATTCGCGCGCGACAGCAAAATTTTTGATCCCCGCAGTAGTCGATCTTATACTGAGTTTCCCCCGCTTAAACTCAAACAGGAGGATTGTTTATGCCACTTGCAGTTGGAACCAAAGCGCCAGACTTCACCTTATCGACAAAAACGGGTGACGGGCCTAAACAGATCAGGCTGAGCGACAATTTTGGGAAAGGAAACACATTGCTGCTTTTCTTTCCGATGGCGTTTACGGGCACGTGCACTACGGAAATGTGCGAAGTCAGTGCAGGCCTGAACGGTTATACTAATCTGAACGCTGCCGTTTATGGAATTAGCGGCGATAACCCGTTTGCGCAGGAAGCATGGGCACAGAAGGAGAAGATCACTGTGCCACTACTGAGCGACTACGACCACAACGTCGCGAAGCAGTATGGTGTGATGTACGACTCGTTCCTGCCGCAAATGAATCTCGGAATGGGCGGAGTACCCAAGCGCTCTGCGTTCATCGTCGATAAAAATGGCTTGATCCAGTACGTCGAGAGCAATGACGACGCCCGGCAGTTGCCAAATTTTGAGAAGATCAAAGCCAAGCTGGCAGAGCTGAAATGAACTTTTGTCATTCCGAGCGG
>DATFXP010000131.1:0-5153 GCA_035315785.1 Candidatus Udaeobacter sp.
CCAAAACGCATGTAATCGCACATCATTCGCGAACCGGCTAACGACTCGAAGAGGTCGAGAATTTTTTCGCGCTCGCGGAATGCGTACATCAGTGGCGTACCCCACGCGCCCATGTCGCTAAGCAAAAAACCAAGCAGCGAAGCGTGATTTTGTAACCGCGTCAGCTCGGCGAGAATAACGCGCAGATACTCGGCGCGTTCAGGAACTTCGATTCCAGCGAGTTTCTCAACACTGAGCGCGTACGCCCAGTTGTTGGTCATCGAGCAGAAGTAATCGAGCCGATCAGTGTATGGCATCGAGCCGAGGTAACTGGTGTTCTCGCCGATTTTCTCGTGATTTCGATGCAGATAACCGAAGACCGGTTTGAGCTTACGAACGATCTCGCCGTCGAGTGCCACATTCATCCGGAATACGCCGTGCGTAGATGGATGCTGCGGTCCCATCGAGACTTCGAGCAATTCGCCCTCAAGCCGCGAGCCCATGCTCAGCGGCGGACGCTCCATTGCTTCGATTGTCTCAACTACCGCGCTCATGCGAATTTACGGTTGTGACGTAATCTTTTCAGCGCCATCCATCTCCGGCCTCGGCGGGTAATGCACTTTCGCCTTCTCCATTACATCGTCATGCGGCGTCGGTTCCCATTCATAATCATCCGGCTCATGATAATCCTTGCGCATGGGATAATTTTCGAACTCGTCCCACATCAAGATTCGCCGTAGATCGGGATGGCCCCCAAAGCGAATGCCGTAGAGATCGAAAATCTCGCGCTCCTGAAACTCGGCACTGCGCCAGACCGGCGTCAGCGATGGCAAGTGGGTGCCGTCTGCACGATCGCTTGTGCGCATCCTAATGATGACCGGGCCGTGTTTATGAGTAATCGAGTACAGGTGATACACTGCCTCCAGATATCCCGGAATTTTTTCCTCGCTGGTCTCAACGACCTCTTTTTCCTGACCGTCGACGATCTTCTTTACCTTCGTTGTTTTTTTCACGACGCGATCGAGCCAGTCGACGCCCGTGACATTGGAGCAAAAATCCAGATACAGCGCGGGATCGACGCGTAAAAATCTCGCTACCGCCACCGCATGCTCATTATCGATCAGTAATGAGTGCTGCTGCGACGGGCTGCCGTTTTGCATAATCTCGATCTTCGCGCCGAACACGGCGGCTTCGATCCGGGATTTGATTTCGCCTAAAGACTCCACAATTGCTAACTTTGCCTTTCGATCGTCGGCGGCTGAAACACATCGCGATTCGCCGACGGTTCCAAGTCGTGTTTGCCAAATCTCGGTACTGGGAACTCGCTCGGTTGATCTGGTTTGAGAAACTCAGCCTTATTTGCGCCGGTCAACTTTTGTTCATCGATCTTGCGTTGCAATTCCATGAATGCGTGAAGTAACGCTTCCGGTCGCGGAGGGCAGCCAGGAATGTAAACATCGACCGGAATATAACGGTCGATGCCTTTAAGCACATTGTAACCTTGCTTGAACGGCCCGCCGGAAATCGCGCATGCCCCCATGGCGATCACGTACTTTGGGTCAGCCATCTGGTTGTAAAGCCGCACGATTTGCGGCGCCATTTTCTTCGTGACCGTTCCAGCGACGATCATCAAATCCGCCTGCCGCGGCGATGGCCGGAAGATTTCACCACCGAAGCGCGCGATGTCGTAACGAGACGCCGCAGTGGCGATCATTTCAATAGCGCAACAGGCGAGCCCAAACTGCAACGGCCAGATCGAGTTCTTGCGTCCCCAGTTGTACAGATCCTGCATTGAAGTCACCCAGACTCCCTGCCTTTGCAGCTCGGTGCGTAACTGTTCGTCGATTTGGCTCATGGAATCCTGGTTACAAGAGTTACAAACGTTACATGGTTACAAAAGACTGACGGACAAAATGTAACCTTTTTAACCTTTTTAACCACCAGCGCGTCCGCGCGCGCTAGCGCTGCCATTGCAAACATCCCTTCCCCCAAGCCCAGACGAGCCCTTCGATGAGCAGCACAAGAAAAATAAGAATCGCGATAAACGCGCCGAACGGCAAACCGGTGAAAGCAACCGCAAACGGCACTAGAAAGACGGCCTCAACGTCGAAGATCAAAAAAATTATGGCATAGAGATAATACTGTGCGTGGAACTGAATTTGCGCGTCGCCGATCGATTCGACCCCGCATTCGTAGGTAGAAATCTTGTCCGGGCCGGGCTTTGGCGGTTGGAAAAATCGGCGCCACAGCCAGGCCAGCGCCAATGGAATCAGCGGAAACAACAGTGCCACGCTAATGAAAATGACGATGAAGAAATACGGATGCGGATTCATTCCTGTGATGTTGAGCGAAGCAAAAAAAATTTGACCTCAGACCTGTTTCGAGAAACAACCGTTGACCAGAGATTCTTCGCTTCGCTCAGAATGACAATCTCTAATTTGGTTGGAAAGATTCAAATTCGCTCGGAATAGGGACGCCGCGAAGTCTATATCGTAGCTCTGAACAAAACTATAGAGAGTTTCAACGATGCAAACGCCGCGACACGACTCAGCCGTTCACCTTCTTCTTTCTTGTTTTGCCCTACGGCATCAGCAGCGGATTTGCTTCGATCACGTTGCCCTTTGTGCTGACGCGGGCCGGTTTTTCAGTCGCCGTCGCTCGTCGCTGGGCAACTTGCCGGTCGTTTACATGACCGCGCTGGATGGGTTGTGTGCATGATCGCTTCGGCGCAGGCTGGATGCTGCAAACCGATGCCCTTTCAGCGATCGTGTTTGTGGTCGTCGCGCTCTTTGTCCTGCACAATATGAATGCCGTGCGGTCTCCTCTCTCGTAGAGACCGACAGCCGCGTCAACTAGAACGCATCAACGCCCCGATAATGCTGTTAGCTCGCGTCTGATTTTCGTCCGAACCAACGCCGCTTTTTCGGCTTCGTTTCTTCTACCGGTGGCGCGGTGGGTTCCTCTTGTTGCGGAGCGGAAGCTTCGGCCTTCGGCTCTCCTTTCGTGGATCGCTCAGCTTCAGGCGTTGTCTGCTGCGGTTTTGCCTCTGGCTCTTTGCGTTTCGCCTTCTTTTCCTTCTTCGGTTTTTCCTCGGCGATGTGCTCTGCGTCCACCCACTCGATAAACGCCATACGCGCGGAATCACTCTTCCGCGCGCCGAGTTTGACGATTCGGGTGTAACCGCCGTTTCGCTCGGCGGAACGTTGCGCGATCTCGTCGAACAATTTTTTGACTACGTTTTTCTGTCGCAATACAGCGAGTGCCCTGCGACGAGCGTGAATCGAGCCGCTCTTCCCGAGCGTTACCATCCGTTCGGCGAGAGGACGAACCGCTTTGGCCTTGGCCAGAGTCGTCTTGATTCGCTGATGTTGGATTAAAGCGCAGACCTGATTGGCAAGTAATGCCCGGCGGTGGTCAGCGGTGCGCCCCAACTTGATCGTTTTCTTTTGATGTCTCATACGCGGCGAAACGCGATCTTCGCACAGACGTTTACTGTTGGCCAGCAGCCGGTGCGGCCGCGGGCGCAGCGCCATCGGCGCTTATCGGTAAATCGATCAACCCCGGCTCGAACTTCATACCCAAACTCAACCCAAGCTGTTGGAGTTTGTCCTTGATCTCATTGAGCGATTTCTTGCCGAAGTTGCGATACTTCAGCATTTCGGCCTCGGTCTTCTGGGCAAGCTGCCCAACCGTGGTGATGTTCGCATTGTTCAAGCAGTTCGCTGCACGCACGCTCAGCTCGATCTCGTTGACACTCATGTTGAGGAGCTTCTTCAGCTTGATATTTTCTTCGCTCACTCCCGCCGGCGTCTGATCAAATTCAATCACTTCCTCGTTGTAATGGACGAAGACGTCGAGATGATGGCGTAGAATCGCGGAAGCCTGAAGCAGCGCGTCATCGGGCGTCAACCGCCCGTCCGTCCAGATCTCCAGAATGAGTTTGTCATAATCTGTACGCTGACCGACCCGAGTATTTTCCACGGCATACTTCACCCGGGTAACTGGTGAAAAGATGGAGTCGATAGGAATAAGACCGATCGGCTGATCCGGGCGCTTGTTTTCTTCGCCGGTGGCAAATCCACGGCCGACGCGTACTTCGAGTTCCGCGTCGAATTTGTGTTTTTTATCCAGAGTGGCGATCAGCTGTTTGGGGTTGAGCACTTCAAAACCTTGAATTGTTTGAATGTCGCCGGCAGTGACCTCGCCTTCCTTATTAATGTTGAGCGACAGTTTCTTGGGCTCGTGATCCTGACCGTCCAATTTGAATTTCACTTTCTTGAGATTCAGGACGATGTCGGTCACGTCCTCAACCACGCCTGGCAACGTGGCGAACTCATGCTGCGCACCCGAGATTTTTACCGCGGTGATGGCCGCGCCTTCGAGCGACGAGAGCAGAACGCGCCGGAGGGAGTTCCCAACGGTGTGACCGTAGCCGGCCTCAAACGGCTCGGCGGTGAACTTTGCATAAGTATCTGTGGCCGTGCTCTCGTCTTTAGTGAGAGTTTTCGGCATTTCAAAACGACCGTAACGGATTGGCATATATTAATTTCAGATTGCCGATTGCCGATTTGCGACTTGAAAAGAGAAAAACGCGTTGGTGATTCTCCTAACAATCGAAATCTACAATCTTAAATCTGCCATGGCTTCGCCGGGTTTCCCCTGGCGAGCGCGATCTCACATCCAGCGATGGAGACCCAGGGACCAACGGCGTAATTTCAAAAACTCGCTGCGAGCTTGGAATAAAGACCAAATCCGCAATTTTGCAAACAAGCGTTTGGCTTCCCACTCATTCAACATGAGTCTCATTAACACCGGTCTTCAGACCGGTGCATCTGCCCTGCGGACCCCGAAAGCCGTTTTAACGGCTTTATCGCGGATTCTGGCTGGTGGTAAGCCGTTGAAACGGCTGGTGTTCGCGCGATGACGAAGCACCTGCCTGAAGGCACGTGTTAATGAAAGTAGTTAGCTCTCGATGACGTTATCCGGCAACTCATTTGTGTCTTCGCCGGTCTTCGGAAAATCGCTGGCCAGCGCGTCACCGATTTCCTCGACTGCTTCTATCAAAGCATCACTGAACTTCTCGTTTTGAAAATGCATCCGCATTTTTTCCACAACACGCTGCCAGAATTGATCACCGCATTTTTCATGAATCGCTTTATCCCCAATCACCGCGA
>DATFXP010000132.1:0-9378 GCA_035315785.1 Candidatus Udaeobacter sp.
GTACGCTTCGCCACAGGAATTCCCTTCATTTTTGCACAACGACCTGAAGATTCGCGACTACGTGAAGAAAAAGCTGCAGTTCGCGGCAGTCGCAAAAATTGTGATCGAGCGGGCGTGGAACTCCATTCGCGTGACCATTCACACGGCGCGTCCTGGAATTGTGATCGGACGCAAAGGCGCGGAAATCGAGAAGATGACGGAAGAGATTTCCAAGATGGCCGACGGCAAACAGGTGAAGATCGACATCCAGGAAATCAAGACGCCGGAACTCGACGCGCAGTTGGTTGCCGAAAATGTCGCGCTACAAATTGAACGCCGTATCGCTTATCGGCGCGCGATGAAGAAGGCCGTGCAAACGGCAATGGATTTTGGCGCGGAGGGGATCAAGCTCCGTTGCTCTGGTCGACTGAACGGGGCCGAGATTTCGCGTTCGGAATGGTACCGCGAGGGAAAAATTCCACTGCACACGCTTCGCACGGCGATTGATTACGGTTTTGCTGAGGCAAACACCGTTTACGGCAAGATCGGTGTGAAATGTTGGATTTGTAGAAAGGAAGAGCGCCCCGTTGAAGCGCCCGCGCCGCCACCGCCCCCACCGGAGCCAGCTGAAGTTTAGGAGGAACGCCTATGCCAATGATGCCATTACGTGTGAAGTATCGGAAAGCCCAGCGTGGGAGCCGAAAGGGGACTGCTTCGCGCAACCTCAGTATCGATTTTGGTGAGTTTGGTTTGCAGACACTGGACCGCGCTTGGATCACCAATACGCAACTGGAGGCGGCCCGTGTTGCGCTGACTCGCAATATGAAGCGCAAAGGAAAATTGTGGATCCGTGTTTTCCCGGACAAACCAGTATCCGCGCGTCCACCGGAAACGCGCATGGGTAAGGGTAAAGGCCAGCCCATGTTTTGGGTTGCTACCGTACGGCCAGGCAACATTTTATTTGAGCTCGATGGCGTGCCGGAATCGGTCGCGCGTGAATCTCTGCGTCTCGCGGCTGACAAGCTACCAGTGCGGACCAAGTTTCTCTCACGCCATCGCGTTAGGGCTGCGTAACAACCATGAAAATGAAAGAACTCAGCGAGCTGGCAATGGATGAGTTGCTGACCAAGCGACGCGACCTGCGTCAGGAAAGTCTCCATCTGCGCCTGCAACAGCAAAGCGGTCAACTTGAGCAGCCAAGCAGGCTGCGGTTACTGCGCCGCGATCTCGCCAGAATTGAAACCGAGCTGTCGCACCGCGGGAGAAAAACTGAGGAAAAATAGATCATGGCCGACCAAGCATCTCCATCACCAACACCCACGCAGGGCGAGATGACGACGACTCGTGCGGCGCGCAAGACGCGCACAGGCGAAGTGGTTTCCAGCAGCATCAACAAGACGATCGTCGTGCGGACGGTCACCCGTGTGCCACACCCGAAGTTTGGAAAGATCGTCAAGCAGATGAAGAAGTTTTATGCGCACGACGAACAGAACCAGGCGAAGCCCGGCGATACTGTTCGCATCATGGAAACGCGCCCACTAAGTAAGCTGAAGCGGTGGCGACTCGTAGAAATCATTCAGAAGTAGAAGCGGGAGAGGAAGATTCCGATGGTACAGATTCGATCCAGACTGGATGTGGCTGACAACACCGGCGCGCGCATGGCGACGATGATCGGTGTGATTGGCAAACAAACGATGTACGCCGGTATAGGCGATGTAATCACTGCCAACGTGAAGGAGGCCAGCCCGACCGGGACCGTTAAGAAGGGCGAAGTGGTACGTGCGGTCCTGGTTCGCACAAAACAGCCAATACGGCGCGAGGATGGTTCCATGCTGCGCTTTGATAACAATGCCATCGTGATCATCGATAAAGATTTGAATCCCCGCGGCACACGTATTTTTGGGCCGGTCGCACGCGAATTACGTGAGCGCAACTTTATGAAAATTGTGTCGCTCGCCCCGGAAGTTTTATGAACCGCATTAAGCATCACGTTAAAAAGGGCGATCACGTCGAGGTGATTTCCGGGAACTTCCGTGGTTCTTCCGGACGAGTCCTTGCAGTGTTCTCTGGCAAGCAACGGGTGTTGGTGGAAGGCGTTCGCATTATCAAGAAGCACCTGCGAAAATCCCAAGATAATCCCAGCGGGAAGATCGCCGAACGCGAGGGTCCGATTCACATTTCCAATGTACGATTGCTCGAGCGCCAGAAACCAGACAAGGACGCGAAATCAGAAAAAGGCAAGAAAGCGAAACGTGCCGAGCGCAGCGAGGCGACACCCAAATAGGACAAGTTGGTACCATGGAAAACGAATTTCGTCGTCATTATAAAGAGCACGTCATCCCAGCGCTGCAGAAACGCCACGGCTACAAAAACGTCCATCAGATCCCAAAAGTCGAGAAGGTCGTGATTAACAGTTCGGTTGGCTCGCAGTCGGACGTGAAGCAAGCATTGGAAGAAGCCAAAGCGGAGCTGGCGCTGATTACGGGACAACGGCCCATCGAAACGCTGGCGAAGAAAAGCATTTCCAATTTCAAATTGCGCAAAAGCCAGGCCATCGGAGCGAAGGTCACGTTGCGCGGCGAGCGCATGTACGAATTCCTGGAGCGCTTCATCAAGGCTGCTCTTCCGCGCATTCGCGATTTCCGCGGCGTCTCGCCCCGGTGTTTCGACAACAACGGCAATTACACGCTCGGCGTTTCGGACCAGTCGATCTTCCCCGAAGTCGAACTGGACAAAATCAAGCGCAACATCGGATTTGATGTTACAATTGTGACCACGGCGCGGACGGACGACGAGGCTAAATCGCTGTTAAGCGAAATGGGCATGCCGTTCAGCGACCGGGCAAAAAAGCCCGCCGCGCAAGCCAGCTGATTTTTGTATGAGCACTGTTACAGACCCTATTGCTGATTTTTTAGCGCGCGTGCGCAACGGCGCGAGTGCGCAAAAGCCGGAGGTGCTCATTCCGTACTCGAAAATCAAAGCCGAAATCGCACGGATCTTGAAAGAGGAAGGTTACATCTCCGATTACTCGGTCGACACGAGCGCCGCGCATCCGCAAATCAAGGTCATCAATAAACTTGTGGCCCGATCGAGCGCGATTGCGGGATTGCGGCGGGTCAGTCGCCCCGGGTTGCGTCGTTACGTTGGCGCGGATGAAATCCCGCGGGTCCTTGGTGGAATGGGTCTGGCGATTCTTTCCACGTCGCGAGGGATTTTATCGGGGCGCGAAGCAAAAAAGCAAAAGCTTGGCGGCGAACTGCTGGCCTACGTCTGGTAACGATTTGGCATTGTCACGATTAACAAATTACGAATTCCATGTCACGAATCGGAAATAAAGCGGTTGAAATTCCCGACAAGGTTAAGGTGAACGTCAGCGAAGGCGGCCAGGTGTCGGTGGAAGGGCCGAAGGGAAAATTGCAGTGGACGCTTCCGCGCGAGGTCACCGCGAGCGTGAAAGACAACCGTGTATCCCTGGCGCGGGCAGCGGAAACGCGTAGCGCGAAAGCGTTGCATGGACTTTCGCGTAGTCTCGTGTTCAACATGGTTCAGGGAGTAAGCGAAGGGTTCACCAAGCACCTGGAGATCGAAGGTGTCGGTTTCAGAGCAGCCGTTCAGGGGTCGAATCTCAACTTGAGCCTCGGCTTCTCGCATCCGATTGCGTTTTCGATTCCAAAGGACATCAAAGTCACGGTCGCCGATAACACCAAGATTACCATTCAGGGCGTGGACAAGAAACTAGTGGGCCAAGTTGCAGCCGACATCCGAGGATTTTATCCACCGGAACCTTATAAGGGCAAAGGTGTTCGCTACACAGGCGAGCAGATTCGTCGCAAGGAAGGCAAGACTGTTCAATAGGCATGGCGACGTTTCGTAAGGCAGCGCGACAGCGCATTCATCGAAGGATCCGGAAAAAAGTTGTAGGCACCGCGCAACGGCCACGCCTGGCAGTTCATTTTTCCGGGAAACATGTTTATGCGCAAGTGATCGACGACGATGCGGGGCGCACTATCGCCGCTGCATCGACTGCCGAACGTTCATTGCTTGGCGAAACTAAAGCGCATGCAAACCAGGCGACGGCGGAACTGGTAGGAAAGGCAATCGCGGAACGCTCGCTTGCGAAGAAGCTCGACCGTGTTGTTTTTGATCGCGGCGGATTTCTTTACCACGGTAAAATGAAAGCCCTCGCTGATGCGGCGCGCGCGGGCGGGTTAAAGTTTTAATTCATGAATTACACATCCTCAGGAAGGCGATCAGACTCACGCAGGCACGAAAGGGCATCGACTGCAAAGGGTGACACGAGTGAGAAAGTCGTGTTTATCAATCGCTGCGCCAAAGTCGTGAAGGGCGGTCGGCGTTTCAGCTTCAGCGCCTTGATTGTTGCCGGCGACCACGATGGACGGGTGGGATACGGGTTTGGTAAAGCCAACGAAGTTTCCGAGGCGATTCGAAAAGCCTCTGAGGCGGCACGCAAAGCAATGGAAAAAGTTTCACTAAACGAAAATACGATTCCGCACGAAGTGATCGGCGAGTTCGATGGTGCCCGAGTGCTGATGCGTCCCGCATCGCCGGGAACAGGGATCATCGCCGGCGGCGGCGTGCGAGCCGTTGCGGAGGCGGCCGGTATTCGCGATGTGCTCGCGAAATCGCTCGGATCAAGCAATCACGCTAACGTGGTGAAAGCGACGATCGCTGCGCTGCGATCGCTTCGCCGGAAGGAGCAAATTTTTAAAGTGCGCGGGATTCCGGCGCGCGATGGAAGGGGCGAATCACATGATGCGGCTTCATAATTTGCGGCCGCGCCCCGGCTCGCGACATCGCGCCAAGCGTCTTGGTTGCGGTGAAAGTTCTGGGCACGGGAAAACCAGCGGGAAGGGGAACAAGGGCCAGAAGGCGCGTTCGGGTGGAAGCATCCGCCTTGGTTTCGAAGGCGGACAAATGCCGCTCATTCGAAGATTGCCGAAGCGAGGATTTAACAACGCGGCATTTCACAAGCATTACGCTGTTGTGAACGTAAGTGACCTCAGTGCGCTCAAGGCCGGCACAGTTGTAAACGAACAATTACTGCGCGAATCGAATCTCATCCGCGGTCATTTTACCGGGATCAAACTCCTCGGCGATGGCGAACTGAAACACGCCCTCGAAGTGCAAGTCGACAAAGTTAGTGCGACCGCGCGCGAGAAAATTGAAAAGGCCGGTGGCACCGTCACGCTGCGCGAAGCGCGCAGGATTGAAACCAGCGAAGCAGACATTGCTTCGTCTCCAACGGAGCCAGACACCGCGGCCGCAACAACTAAGCCGCGGGTTAAGAAAACGAAATCGCGCAAAAAGAACAGCGAATGATTTCGGCGTTCTTAAATACCGTTAAGATACCGGAGCTGCGCCGGCGGATTTTGTTTACGCTGGCAGTGATCGTGATTGTGCGCCTGGGCGCTGCGATTACGACACCAGGTGTTAACCAGGGCGTTTTGCAAGAATGGTTTCGCACTTCGCTCAGCCAGCGCACTGGAGGCGGTCTGGCTGCGCTGTTCAACTTGTTTAGCGGCGGCGCCTTGGAAAACTGCGCCGTCTTTTCTCTCGGGATCATGCCGTACATCAGCGCGTCGATCATGATGCAGCTGCTGACTGCTGTGATTCCGCAACTCGGCAGGCTGGCGCGCGAAGACGGTGGTCGCCAGAAGATTATGCAGTTGACGCGCTACACGACACTCGTTCTGTGCGTTTTCCAGGGTTACTTGCTGGCACTCTCCTTTCAGCATCCCGAGTCGTATCACACGATGTTGCCCGGAATTACTGATACAATCAGGCAGCTTGGGGTTCCGCTGGTAGGCGATCTTGGTTGGGGATTCCGAATCGTCACGGTGGTTTCCCTAACGACCGGCACATTGCTCTTGATGTGGCTGGGTGATCAAATCACCGAGCGCGGTATTGGTAACGGCATCTCTCTCATCATCACTATCGGAATTGTCGCGCGCCTGCCGGCTGCGCTGGTGCAGGCGTGGAAAACCTTTGTTCCAACGGGGCAGGGAGCGAGTCAGGTGAATCCCATGGTGCTGGTGCTGCTCGTGTTGGTCCTTATCTTTGTCATCGCTGCAGTGATCACGATTACTCAGGGCGTCCGTAAAATCACTGTGCAGTACGCGAAACGCGTGGTTGGACGGAAAATGTACGGCGGCCAAACGCAGTACATGCCTTTGAAAGTCAATTATGCCGGCGTGATGCCAATCATTTTTGCCTGGGCGCTGCTTTTGTTCCCTGCAACGATCGTGAGCTACGGCTTCAAGAACAGTCCCACTGCGAATCGCATTGCGGCGGCGCTTTCGACCGGGTGGCCGCATTATGTCGCTCTTGCCGCAATGATTTTCTTCTTCAGTTATTTCTGGGTTGCCACGCAGTTTCAACCAACCCAAATCGCTGACGACTTGAAGAAATACGGGGGTTACATTCCCGGAGTGCGACCGGGAAAACCGACTGCGGATTTTCTCGATTACACCATGACGCGCCTGACTTTTGCCGGCGCAATCTTCTTAACGCTGATCGCGGTATTCCCAAGTCTGCTCAGCCAATGGCTGAATGTCCCGGTGATCACGGCTCAGTTCTTCGGGGGTACGAGCCTGTTGATCATCGTAGGCGTGATGCTCGATACCATGCGGCAAGTGGAGACACATCTGATTCAGCGGCACTACGACGGATTTTTGCGTAAGGGCAAAATTCGCGGACGCTCATTTGATCGCGCTGCATACGCGCGCGGCGAAGCGGCCGCGAGCGGCACACTGATGTGGCTGTATGTCGGCATTGCGGTGCTCGTGATTGCCGGGGTGGCGATCTTTCTTTACGGGCGATAGGTGAAAAGGCGCCTTGTTCTTCTCGGCCCGCCCGGTTCCGGCAAAGGAACTCAGGCGGAAATGGTTACGCGGCACTTCGGGATCCCCGTGACTTCACCCGGTGCGATTCTGCGCCGTGAACGCGATCTAGGGACGCCGCTGGGGCAGGAAACTGCAGAAGTGCTTCGAAGCGGCGGACTGGTCTCGGACAAGATCATCACCGAGCTAATCGAGGACTGGTTGCGGTTGCATGGCGGCCACGGATTTGTTTTCGACGGATTTCCTCGAACATTGCCGCAGGCTGAAAGTCTGATGTCGATGTTGACGAAATTGCGCACAGCTCTGGATCTGGCGATCTGGCTGGAAGTATCGGAGGAGACGGTGCGGGATCGCATCACCGGGCGGCTTCAATGCGGTGAGTGCGGTTTTACGACGAGCTCATCGAGTGCACAGTTCGCTAATCGTCCCGTGTGTCCGTATTGCGATGGGCGATTAGAGCGCCGCAACGATGATGATCTTGGGGTGTTGCAAACACGCCTACAAGAGTTTCACACGAAGACCGAACCGTTGGGAACGTTTTATAAAAAGGTATCCGTTTTGCATCGTATCGACGGCAACCGCGATCGCGATGCGGTGTTTGCCGATATCTCAAAGTTGATCGAGAACAAAACGGCGAAATGATTCCGATCAAGAATGCCCGGGAAATCGAGAAGATGCGACAGGCATGCCGCACTGCAGGCGACATCCTCCACAGAGTCAGCGATCTGATTCGCCCTGGAGTTACAACCAAAGAAGTGGATCTCGCGGCTGCGGATTTTATGAGCGACGCGGGTGTAAAGAGCGCCTTTCTAGGCTATCGGCTTGGGCATCGCGTATTTCCTGGGCACATTTGCATCTCCCTTAACGACGAAGTCGTCCACGGTATCGGCAGTCAGCGGCGCATCCAGTATGGCGATGTGGTAAAGCTCGACATCGGCATTATTCAGGATGGTTGGGTCGGTGATAATGCCACGACTGTTCCCGTTGGAATCATCGAGGAGCGCACCGACCAGTTGCTGCGTGCGACCGAGAACGCGCTCGCGCGCGCGATTAGCGCCGCGCAGGAAGGCCGGCGTGTGGGCGATATCTGCGCCGAAATTGAAGACGAGGCAAACCGAAATGGTTTTTCCGTCGTGCGCGAATTTGTTGGGCACGGTGTTGGACGCAAAATGCATGAGGAGCCCCAAATCCCTAATTATGGCAAAAGGGGTAGCGGACCAAAATTGAAGGCGGGTATGACGCTCGCGATTGAACCGATGATTAACATCGGCACCTCCGATGTCCGATTGCTCGAGGACGGCTGGACGGTGTGCACGGCGGATGGCCTGCCGTCCGCGCATTTTGAGCACACGGTTCTGGTTACGAAGGACGAGCCCGAAATTCTGACATGGCGCGCAAAGACGCAATTGAAGTAGAGGGCACCGTCGTTGAGTTGCTGCCTAACACCATGTTCCGGGTCGAGATTCCGGGTCGCCGTCGCGTGCTGGCACACATCTCGGGCAAAATGCGGCTGCACTTTATTCGCATCTTGCCAGGAGACAAAGTTATGCTAGAGATTTCACCTTACGATTTGTCGAAAGGGCGAATTATTTATCGCCAAAAATGACGACCCGGCGGGCGGCCGCGGTTTTCGATTTTGCGAACTATGAAAGTACGACCATCAGTAAAAAGACTTTGTGCGAGTTGCAGGATTGTGAAGCGCAAGAACGTTGTGCACGTGATCTGCAAAAATCCGCGGCACAAGCAACGCCAGGGCTGATTACTGGAGTCGTGGAACATTGATTTATGCCAAGATTACTCGGAGTTGAAATTCCAGCCGACAAACGTGTCGAGATATCACTGACGTATATCTACGGAATCGGTTTTAACACGGCGAGGCACATCCTCGAGCAGACCAATATCGATCCAAACATCCGGGCCAAGGATCTCACCCCTCAGCAGTTGAATGAGATTATTCACGCGATCACGAACAATAAAATCAAAATCGAGGGTGATCTGCGCCGCGACGTGCAAGGTAATTTGAAACGTTTGCAGGCGATCAATTGTTATCGCGGCATCCGTCACCGCAAAGGTTTGCCTGTGCGTGGTCAACGCACTTCAACAAATGCGCGGACACGTAAAGGACCGCGCAAAACTGTCGGCGTAATTCGCAATCCAGACGCCAAGGCCGGCAAAGTTTAACCACGATTCACATGCCTGAAGAAACGAATCCCGCAAATCCGGACGAAACGAAAAAAGGCGAGGCCGACGAAAAGCAACCGGCCGCCAAAGAGGAAGCTCCAAAAGCCGGAGCAACCAAAGAGGCAGCTCCGAAAGCCGAAGCAGCGTCTAAGCGTCCGGCCGCGAAGAAGACGGCAAAGCCAAAGAAAGAACAGCCAGTGCCCGCAGCCGGAGCGCCCGAAAATCTTTCCCTCTCGAGCGAAGAGGTTGATAAGCCGAAAATCGTCAAAGCCAAGGGGAGCAAAAACGTTCATTCAGGGGTTGCGCATGTGCTCGCCACGTTCAACAACACGATCGTGACGATCACTGATCTGAAAGG
>DATFXP010000133.1:0-5595 GCA_035315785.1 Candidatus Udaeobacter sp.
GATACGCTTGGGGAATTTCCTGAAAAATTTCCCGCCCTGGAATGAAAAAATTGATCCCCACAGTTGATCGAGCCAGACCGGAACGACCTGGGCCGTCGCATGTCGGGCGATCACTTCATAACCGCGCTGCAATCGCAACAGGGTCCCTCTTCGTTCCAATTCGCCTTCCGGGAACACACACACGATTTCGCCTTCGGCGATTTTTTCCGCAGCAGCGCGAACGGCAGCATGCGACTGGCGCCTGCTAATGGGGATGCAACCAATCGTGCGAAGAATCGGATGCAAAATTCGTTTGTAATAGTATTCCTGGTCGATGACGTAGCGGATCGGCCGCGGGCAAGCGAGCTGCAGGACCAGCGCATCCACCCAACTGATATGATTTGGCACGAGAAGAAAGCCGCCGGCCGGCAAGTTCTCCAGACCGAGGAGAGTCACGCGGTAAAAACAGCGGACTAATGGCCGGCCAAGAAAATAGAGCGCGCGTTCGGCAGTAGACTGGGGCCGCATTGTTTATGATTTACAATCGGCGTACGGCAAACTGCAATCGCCAATTGTAGATGGAAACAAACGCGCGCCCGGGCGCCGCCGCAAAAGCCGCGCTCCTCCTGTTGCTGTGGATTAACCTCTTTAACTACATCGACAGATACGTGTTGGCGGCGGTCGAGCCTGAGATTCAGGCGCATTTTTTCGCGCCGGATGATCCGAACGCGCACGCACTGACCGGACTTCTAGGCACCGCGTTTTTGGTGAGCTACATGATATCGGCTCCAATTTTCGGTTTGCTCGCAGATCGAATGTCACGCTGGCTGATCATTGGCACGAGCGTGATCTTGTGGAGCGCGGCAACAGCAGCATCCGGTCTCGCTCCTACCTTTGTGGTGCTCTTCGCGATGCGGCTCCTGGTAGGAATTGGCGAAGGCGGGTATGGACCGGCAGCGCCGACGATCATTTCGGATTTCTTTCCGGTAGATGTGCGCGGCCGCGTTCTTTCCTATTTCTACGTTGCAATTCCAGTTGGTAGCGCACTCGGCTATGTGATTGGCGGCTACGT
The DNA here is from genome assembly GCA_035315785.1 of Candidatus Udaeobacter sp. Classification (GTDB taxonomy): domain Bacteria; phylum Verrucomicrobiota; class Verrucomicrobiia; order Chthoniobacterales; family UBA10450; genus Udaeobacter. Next base: position 1,052 of record DATFXP010000133.1, read on the forward strand.
TACTTCACATTGGGGCTGGCAAGCGTCTTTCTTTGCTGTTGCGCCGCCGGGTGTCTTGCTGGGACTGGCCTGTTTTTTACAGCGAGATCCGCGCGAACATTTTGAAAAATTGCGAGGCAAACGTGCGGGCCTGCGTGATTACCTGCGACTTCTCAGCATCAGATCCTACGTGTGGAATACCCTCGCGATGACGGCACTGACGTTTGCATTGGGGGGTCTTTCCTTCTGGATGCCCCTCTATTTACAAAATCGTGGTTTGCCGCCGAGCAGCCGCATCGTCTTTGGTGGCATGTTGGTCGTCGCCGGCCTAACCGCAACCCTTCTCGGAGGCATAGCAGGTGATTTGCTTCGCAAGCGTTTTGCCAGCGCTTATTTCCTGGTTTCAGGAATTGGAATGATGATCGCGTTTCCCTTCGCCGCTGCGGTGGTTTTCGCTCCGTTTCCGCTGGCTTGGGGCTTAATGTTTGTAGCGCTTTTTTTCCTCTTTCTTAACACTGGCCCGTCAAACACCGCACTCGCAAACGTGACACATCCATCCGTCCGATCGACGGCCTTTGCGCTAAATATTTTGATTATTCATGCATTCGGCGATGCCGCTGCCCCACCACTGATCGGGATGATAGCCGATCACACGAACATAAAAGTGGCATTTCTCGCGGTGACAGCCACAATGTTCGTCGCAGGAGTCCTTTGGCTCTGTGGCGCAAAATTTTTGGCGTCTGACACAGCGGCTGCTGAAACCGCAGAAACCACCTGAGCCGGGATGTAAAACCCGGCAGCTTTCAGTGCTGCCAAGCTATTTGTTTTAAAACTCCAACTGTTTACGGCTCAACCTGTTGCGAGCCGACAAACAAGATTCGTGGCGCGTCAGTGATGCGGATGTGGCAGCGCGTGAGGTACCGGCTAAAGTGACTTCCCTTAAAATCTATGTTAAGCGTGAAGCGCCCTTTACAAACAAGTTTGTGCACCTTCGTGATCGGTCTTTTGATGCTCTGCGGCATCCAGACATTTGCCGAGGGCGTTCCGGAAGATTGCACGCAGCTTATGCTGGGGATCGCACCGACGTGGGATTCGATGCGCGGTGAATTGCGATTGTTCGAGCGGCCGCCTGGTGGCGAATGGAAGGCTGTGGCCGGACCATTTCCGGTGTTGTTCGGTAAGAATGGCCTCGCGTGGGGAACAGGAATCTCGGGACAGAACGAGTCAGGCCTTCGGAAAAAAGAACGAGACGGCCGCGCACCCGCGGGAATTTTCGCAATTGGACAGGTCTTCGGATATGAGGCACATCTGCCGGCCGGCGGTGATTATCCGTATCGTCAAGTCACCGACGCAGATATTTGGAGCGATGATCCCCGTTCGCCGAACTACAATCGCCACATCGTAATTGATCCGAAGAAACCGACGGACAATTACAGTCATGAGAAAATGCGCTCGGGCGATTTTGCTTATCACTGGCTGATTGAGATCCGACACAATTCCGATCCGCCTGTGCCCGGAGCGGGTAGCGCAATTTTTTTTCACATCCGGCGCGGTGTTAACCGGGCTACGACCGGTTGCACGACCATGGCACAAGACAATCTTGTAAAGGTGATCACCTGGCTGCGAGCAAATCGACATCCCTGCTATGCGCTGCTGCCAGCCGGAGAGTATGAAAAAAAATGGCGCGCCTGGAATTTGCCGTCGCCAGACGCGTCGCGGGGCGCCCTTTCATTGGCCCGTTGAAATCTTGCGCTGCCTTGTTAGCTTGTCGTTAGTCTTATGCCACGACGAAAACGTCCAAATCCTCAATCGGAAGAAAACATCCGCCGTATCGACACGAAACCGCGCGCGAAGAAGCAGACACATGGCTTTCAGGTCCACTTCCTCCGTGGCGATCGTGTGGTGACGAGGATGTTCAGCGACAACGTGTATGGCGGAAAACAAGCCGCACGCCGCGCTGCCCGAAAGTTCAAACAGTCGATGCTGCGCCGTTTGCCGCGGAGAAAGTTTCTGGGCGGATAGATTTTTCCCGCTCGGAATACATTTCCCGGTAGGCTTTCCAGCATTCTAAAAACCCCGGCGCGAAATCCCCGGGCCTGGCCGAGGTCCAACCATTAATCAAAGGCGGTGGGAAAAATACGCCGTTCTCAATTTCACATTTGTTAGGGAAAAGACCTCCTGAAACCACGCCGCGGTAGCCGCAAATAAACTCGTGGTCGGTGCGCGATGAAGCCGTGAGCCTAAAAATTCTTGCGAGCGGAACATCAATGCCTAACTCCTCCTTCAGTTCGCGCCGGGCTGTTTCGTCGTAATTTTCTCCGATAGTTACGTGGCCCGCTGCGCTGGAGTCCCATTTCAACGGATGACGATCTTTCGAACGCGAGCGTTGCTGCAAATACACATCTCCGGTCTGATTGAAAATGAGGATATGAACGGCGCGATGGCGCAAGTTATTCCCATGCACTTCGGTCCGGCTTGCGTAACCGCAAATTCGGTCATTCTTATCGACCACCGGGAACCGCTCTTCGGGCGTCGAGCACATCTCCTGGCATGGAGGCGCCGCGACGCGATTCGTCAGAGCAATCCATTGCGGTAGTGATAATTCCTCCGCTCGCGCGTTCGGATCGATGTTCAAAGAGCTCGCGAGCGTGTTCCAGTCGCTAGCGTATACCCGCAGTAATTTTCGGAGCTGTTTTCGTCTCTGAGAAAACCCGATCCTGATCAATTTCAGAAGCAACTCATCATCGTGCGCAGGCAATTCAATCGGCTCGCTCGGCTCGAGTCGTATCACCGCGGAATCGACATCAGGCCGCGGGAGAAAAACAGTTGCAGGAACGCCGCGCAGATATCTCACGCGATGATGCAACTGAACGCGCAACGTCATGGCACCGTAATCATGCGTTCGCGGTGAAGCGGAAAGTCGCATTGCCATTTCCTTTTGTAACATTAACAGACACAATGAGATAGGACTTGGATATTTCAGGAAGATTGAGAGCAGCGGACTCGAAATATTGTATGGCAGATTGCCAATCACCTTCACGCGGCGATACGCGAAAAGAACGCGCGGATCGAACTGCAGCGCGTCAATGTTAATGATTTCAAGTCGCTCGTCGCTGAATCGCGAGCGCAAAAACTTTGCAAGTCGCACGTCCTTTTCGATCGCGAGAACGTGCGCAGCTCGTTCAAGAAGGAACCCGGTCAACGCGCCCAAGCCAGGCCCGATCTCGACGACATAATCTTCCGGAGTGATTTGCGCCTGATCGACAATCCAGCGAGCGAGATTTTGATCGTGCAGAAAATTTTGACCGAGAGCCTTGGCCGGCGACACGCCGATTTCCTTGAGCGTCGCACGTATCTCTGAAAGCTTCACAGGCGCCGAGTACGACCCATAAGACAGCAAGGGAAAATCCTAGGCCTATTCACAAAATTCTGTGAACAAAACGCGCCGGATCGGCGAACTTTTTCACAAGTTATTCACACAACTTTCCTACGGGTCCCAACTTAGAGAATTCGACCCGTGTGACCACCATCACTCGTCCCCTATTCATGCGATGGTAGCGCGCGGCGCGACTGTTTTCTTCGGCTTTTTAGGTAGGTTTGTTTCGCCTCTTTAAGGGAAGCGCCTTCGAGAAAGTACGCCGTCGCTGCGCGACCAATCGCATACGTGCCAGCGCCCGCGACCATTCCGCAAACCAGGTTGCCCCATCCCGGGAAAAATTTCAGCATCGCACGCGTTCCTTCGCGAAGAAGCATCCCCACACCGACGTTCGCTCCCAGCGCGGCGATGAATTCAGTGGCAGCCCGAAGGCTTCGTTCTCTGCCGCTGATGTACATGATTCCGGAAACCATCAACACTTGCAGCGTCGTGAGGACCGGCATGTCGGCTAACGGAATAGGTTGCGCGCCGATCGCAGCGCAGATCGCAGTCGTAGATTTTATCAACATTTGCGCGACATGAAGCTGCGCGTGGCGATCGCGCGAAATGCGGATCATCTCGACCTTCGCCTGATTGGGCAACTCCGCCGCGAGTAACGACATTAACCGCCGCGTCTCCGCGGATTGCTTCTCCGTGATTCGAACTACGGCGAGCAACCGCTCGTGAACACTCAACTGCGCATCGAGCGCCTGTTCCAATTCTGTCGCTCGTTTCGCGGACCCCAGCGACAGACCAATGATTTTCGCGTCGCCTGACAGGGACGCGATGTGTTCATTCAAGTTCGATTCGCCGTCGTCGAAAAAGAAAACGACATCGGCAGGTTCGCGGCTGAGGTCTTCTTGAATCTGCGCTCCGGCCGAATTGCCGGCGTCTCGCGCGTCCAGAATCGAGATAGTTCCGTGGCCGGGGATTGTCCATTCGGTCCAACGATGCACCGGCGTAAGGGTCACATTCATGCCCTCGTGCGAGTCCGGAGCAAAAAGCATGTCGATGATTTCCGGCATCGGTGTTTTGCTGGATCCGATGAACAGGAATCGCGGTCGCCGCTGCTGAAGGAACAATTGCTTTAGCGGTACCAATTCACGGAGTACTGGCCGCCGAATTCTTTCAGGAAGTTTGGCTGCCAAAC
>DATFXP010000134.1:0-10743 GCA_035315785.1 Candidatus Udaeobacter sp.
CGGCGTGCCTAATCATAAAGCAAAAGACTGCGCCAATCTCCAAAATGCGCAAACAGGAGCCGGTGGGGATTGCAGGTTGCGAGCGCGGAATGCGATCGCCACCATGCGAGACATGTCCGCTACCCAGACCTCACGCGCGCACGGGCACGCTAGCGGTGCGTTCGAGTTTGCCCCAGCTGACCCAGGCGCCTTTGATAGCGCGGAGGATTGCTTTCCAAACACAGTAACTGAGCATTGGACGGTAGATCAGGCGCATTGGCAGAATGCGCCAGGCACGCACAACCGGCTCCCGCTCGAGCAGGCATGCTAGCGTTGCGAGGAGCACGTCCATCGCGAGAAATATTAGAATGAACGGCAGCACAGCGGTCCAAACGCCAAATGGCAGCGATGCCAGAAGGAACAGATCCACCATCGGCGTAATGGCGACGAGAATGATTTGGAAAAACCAAATGCTGGGCAAACTGAACCAGCCGAGCGCGCGATAGTTCCGGTTGAACACCATGTCACGATGTTTCCAGAGACATTGTAGCGTGCCGTATGCCCATCGGGAACGTTGTCGCGCCAGCGTACGCACAGTCTCGGGCGCTTCCGTCCACGCGATTGCATCAGGCACATACACGATGTGCTGACGGTGTCTGTGCAGTGAGAGCGTCAGATCGGTATCTTCGGCGAGCGTTTCCAGACTTAGTCCGCCCGCGTCATCGGTCGCGTTCCTGCGTACGGCGCTGATCGCACCCGGCACCACTGTGATGCATTTCCAACGATTGTAAGCCCGCCGGTCGAGATTAAATCCGCAGGTGTATTCCAGCGCCTGACAGCGCGCGATGAACGTTCGCAAGTTTCCAACCTTCGCATGACCTGACACCGCGCCGATGCGCTCATCTGCAAACGGTTCGAGCAAACGCGGAAGGGTGTCGGGTTGGCATTGCGTATCGGCATCAATGAAAACAATCATGCCGTGGCGCGCGGCAGCGAGGCCGCGCTGAAGAGCGCGCGCCTTGCCGCGATTTTCCTGTTGTAACAATCGAACACGCGGTTCGCGCCGTGCAACGCCTTCAATTTCCGCGGCAGTTTGGTCAGTCGAGCCATCGTCGACAACGACCACTTCTATTTCACCCGTGTAATTCGTCGCCAGTAGCGTGCGCAGAGTTTCCGCGATTAATTTCTCTTCATTGTACGCGGCGATCACAACGCTGACAGGTTCCGCGAAGTTACTTCTTGGCAGGCGCCGAAAACGCGCCGCGAGCCAGATAACAATCAACGTCCGAATGACGACAAGCGCCGTGGCCACTATCATGAACGCCCAAAGAAATGTTTCGATGCTGTGGTAAATACGGAACCCGGCGCTGCTGACAATACGCGTGAGCGACTGACCATTGCCTTGCACTGGCGGCATCACTGCATCGCGCGTAGTTCCGAGCAGCGTGCTTAATGGGACGATAGTGTCGCCGCGCGTATGGAGCCAATCCAAAATCCGTGGAAGGGCTTCCACTGTTTGCGAGCGATCGCCGCCCGCATCGTGGAGCAAGATTACGCTGCCATCATGCCTTTGCTGCTTGATTCTTCGGAGGATGATGTCCGCGCCAGGCTTCGCCCAATCCTGTGGGTCAATATTCTCAAGGACAACCAGATAATTAAGATCTTCCGCAATTTTCAGGGGAGCCAATTCACTGAGATTTGTCGGACCAGTGTCGGCGTTGTAAGGCGGGCGAAACAACGTCGTCGCGCGGCCCGTAATCGTTTCGAGCAACAGCTGCGTTGCGTTCAGCTCCAGCCTGATATGCTCCGGCCAACAGAGCGCCAGGTTCGGATGGTAATAGGTATGGTTCCCTATCTCGTGGCCTTCATTGACCATCCGACGAATAAGTGCCGGGTAACGCTCTGCGTTTACTCCGACAACGAAAAACGTGGCCTTTACGTTTGCGGCTTTGAGAATATCCAAAATTTTCGGTGTCCATCGCGGATCGGGACCGTCATCGAAAGTGATTGCGACTTGATGCTCGCCGCCTGCGCCCTGGTGATATAGCGTCGGGAATTCCGCAAACTTCACATACTTCGCTGTGAGATAGCCGTCTACATCCACAGTCAGCTTGCGCATCCCGTCAGTCCGATCTTCATCCACGGTCACTATTTCGCCGTCGCCAACGTCCGTTATCGTGTCGGTCGATTTTATCAGTTCCAGCGCCTGTCGCGTTTGATCATCGAACTTGAAATCGCGCGGCACATTTAGCGCATCCCAGATTGCCGAGTCTTCGCTGCCGAGCCGATAAAGCGCGAATCCGCCGGCCTTTTCATCACGCACTTCGCGCAATTGGTTGAGAAACGTAATGGCGTCGAGGAACCAGACCCCGTGTTCCGTGTCCTCGTCCTGGAAATAAAAATATGGACTGTAACTCGGCCCCTGAACCTGAACGCTGTCGATTTCCGCGTCCTTCGCGCGGCTCATCGCTTCGGAAAAACTGATCAGCTCCGCCTTCTTGCCGCCGATGGGCCAGTCATACCCGTAGCTGGCAATTGCAATGATCCATTGCTTGGTGTCCGAACCATCCAGCAGCACATGCAGCCAGCCTTCAAACCACGACCGCGACGCCAGCGGTCCCGGCGGATCCGTCTCCGCAGTTTCATCGAACAACATCGCGACGAAACGATCAATGTTGTCACTGAGCGCATCGATATCGATGTATTCCAGCTCCTGCCCCGGCTGAACGCATAACCACAGCTCCTTGTTATCGTCGTGCAACGCGTCCGCAAACTTGTCGATGAATGCTGTTAAATCCTTTTTATAAACAGGATCAATTTGTTGCCAATCGACAACGACACCGGCGGCCTTGGCGTTGCGCAATACGCCAAGCACATCCTGGATAAAGCGGTCCCGCCGTTGCGCGGGGCCATGCGCAAGATTCTCAATCGCTTCGGGCTGCCAGGTGTCGCCGACCAGATTCGTCAACAGCGGCATCAGCGCGATCCCCTTGTTTGCCGCCAGCTTTGACACACGTGCATCGGAGTCAATTTGCAAATTGCCCATCCCATCAATGACGGTCATCCATTCCGGGCAGATATGTGTAATCTGTGCCGCGTGTTGCTGAAGCGATGCGTAACTGTCTGGATCGCCGTTTACGTAGAATGCGAGCCGCACTTCGTTATCAAGCGCTTTCTTCCGAGGGTGCGGCGAAGGAATTGGCGCTGCGCCAGCAAGCTTTTTTGCTGCTTGACGGGTTGCGCTAAATTTCTGCCACAGTAACGAGGCCGGCGAAACCTGCCCCGCGGGATTCTCCCGTTGCAATGCTCGCAATTGACCTTTCAACTGCCGCAGCGAAAACGGAACGTTCATCTTCGGTGTGACAAAAAGCGTCTGAACGAATAGCACCAGCGCGACGAAGAACAGCACACCGCCGATGAGCAGAATTAGGCGCAGCCGAGGCCAGCGTTTACCGCTGGGATCGGAGAAAACGAACGGCGTAACCTGTTCCGGAGAAAGATCGGCCATGCGACGCCTATATTCGCTCAGACGCGAAAATATGAAAATCGGATTCTGTCATAAGCCGATCGCAGGGTCCGCCGGTTGCAAATCAAACTTCAAACATCGAACATCAAATATCCCATGCATCTCGAAACAGATTCACTGCCGACTGGACACGCAGGCATTGCTGCGCGTTTAAAAAAAGGTCCCGTAATTCATTCAAGCGCGTGGGTCGTCCCGGGCGCGACCGTGCTTGGCGACGTTATTTTGGAAGAGGAATCTAGCGTCTGGTACGGGGCAGCCCTGCGCGGTGATATCAACCGCATCATCATCGGGCCGCGCTCGAACGTTCAGGACAACGCTGTCGTCCATGTTGACACTGGTTACCCGACAACCGTAGGCGAACTGGTTACAATCGGCCACACCGCGATTGTTCACGCATGTAAAGTCGATAGCGAGGTGCTCGTCGGGATGGGATCCATCATTCTGGACGACGTCGAAGTTGGCGCGCGTTCCATCATCGGGGCAAACGCGCTCGTGACGATGGGAATGAAAATCCCGCCTGGCTCACTCGTTCTCGGTTCGCCTGCAAAAATTCGCAGGCAACTCACGCTAGATGAACAAAAAGACATCGCGCGATGGGCATGGAGCTATGTCGAGTCAGCGAAGCATTACCGCGAGTTTTACTGAAACAGCTTGCGCCCCTGAACGAGGAAAGAACAATCCATCTATGAAAATTATTTTCAGTTCTGCATTAACCTTGCTTGTAATCATGGCTTTCTCATCGGCGCGGTTATCTGCCCAAGAGACGCAATCCCCGGAAATGCGTTTTTATCCTCCGACATCCATCGAATGGAAAGCAGGACCGGCGGCTATACCTGCCGGCGCTAAGATGGCCGTGCTCGAAGGCGACCCGACAAAGGAAGGCCCGTTCGTAGTCCGCTTCCAGTTTCCTGCCAGCTATCACATTGCGGCGCATACCCACCCGAAAACAGAGCGTGTCACTGTGATTTCGGGTGCTCTCTATCTCGCCACCGGAGAATCGCTCGATCGCAATAGCGCAAAAGAACTTCCAGCGGGTTCGTTCGGTTACTGGCCCGCCGGCATGAAACACGCAGCGTGGTCTGAAGGTGAAACAGTAATTCAACTTCACGGCGTCGGCCCGTGGCAGATCAATTACGTGAACCCCGCGGATGATCCGAGGAATGCGAAGAAATCACATTGAGGCAGCGTCTGACACAGACGCCCTACAATTTCAATAGCGGCGCGGCCCGACGGGCGGCTATAGCCCGACGCCAAATGTGTCTGCCAGTTCGCGCGCGTTCTCGCACAAAAGTTCCGCTGCGCGTTTCATATTTTCTTGCTGACTCATTCCTGGGCGCGCGTTTTCGTATATACCATCGAACAGTTCGCTAAGCTCTGGATCTTGAGAGGCGCGGCCAACAATTGCGAACACCGGCTTGTGAAGTTTCCGTGCCAGCCGCGCTACGCCGGCTGGCGTTTTCCCTTCTAGCGTCTGCCGATCCAGGCTTCCCTCGCCTGTAATCACCAGGTCCGCATCTTTCATTTTTGCTTCGAGACTAACCGCTTCAGCAACAACTTCGAATCCCGGCAGAATTGTCGGGCCGCAAAAACTGAACAGGCCAAAGCCGAGGCCACCTGCAGCGCCCGCACCCGCTTGATTCCGATAATCAAATCCGAATTCTTTAGCTACAACGTCTGCCAGTTTCATCAGCGCGCGTTCTAAATTATCGAGGTCGTCTGTGTTCGCTCCTTTCTGCGGGCCAAACACTCGCGTCGCGCCATTTTCTCCGAGCAGCGGATTCTTCACGTCCACCGCAGCAACGATGTTTAACTGTAGAGGCACCCGCGCTGGCTCCATTGTCGAATTCGCAGACGGCACGCCTGCCACTACAGGAGGCTCAATTTTCGTCAGGGCTCGTAGGTCGCTTACAGCTCCAGTCAGCTCCGTTTCACCAGCAAAGAATCGGTATCCTAACGCGCGCGCCATCCCGAAACCACCGTCGTTTGTCGCGCTGCCACCCAGGCCGATAATGATTTCTTTCGCGCCCCGGTTATTCGCATCCAAAATCATTTCGCCTACACCGAACGTAGTCGCACGAATCGGATCGCGTTCACTTTCGGAAAGCCGCCGCATGCCGGCGGCTTCGCTCATTTCCATCACCGCAAGTTTTCCCTGGTCGAGCCAACCGTAGAGCGCGTCGATCTCGCGGCCGAGCGGATCGTGTGCCTTGCATTCGACCCAGGAACACCCGCGCGCATCACAAATCGCTTCCGCGGTCCCCTCCCCGCCGTCGGCCATCGGGACGATTTCGATCTGCGCATCTGGCACCACGTCAAGAAGACCTTTCGCAACATTTTCCGCGACTTCCCGCGCGTTCAGCGCGCCCTTGAATTTATCGGGAGCAATAAGGATTTTCATTTGGCAGGGTCGGCGCGCTTTGCCGACCGGACGCCACAGCGCGGCGTCTCTACCCTTTCAATTTCTTTTCCAAAATTTCTCCGACAAGCCGCGGATTAGCTTTTCCTTTGGACAACTTGATCACCTGTCCCTTGAGAAAATTCAGTGACGCAACGTTTCCTGCTCGAAAATCGGCTACTGGTTTTGAATTCGCCGCGATCACTTCGTCACACAGTGTTTCAATTGCGCTGACGTCGCTCAGTTGCTCGATGCCCTTGTCTTTCACGATCGCGGCCGCGTTCTTTCGGGTCGAAAACATTTCCGCAAAAACTTTCTTGCCCTGTTTGCCGCTTATTTTTCCGCTGTCGATCAAGTTGACGAATTCATCCAGCGCCCCGGGTTGAATCGGACAGTCGTTTATTCCTTTGCCTGCGGCGCTCAGCGCGCTCTGCAAATCGTTCAAGATCCAATTAGCGATGTTCTTCGGCTTCTTCGCGGCTTTGGCAGCCGCCTCGAAATATTTGGCTAAATCGAGATCATTCGCCAACACGGCAGCGTCGTACGGGCTCACTTGGTATTGTTCGACGAACCGTGCGCGCTTCGCTGTCGGCAACTCCGGCACTCGATGTCGCACCTGAGCCACCAAAGCATCTGTTTTCAGCGGGGCGAGATCCGGGTCAGGAAAATAACGGTAATCGTGCGCGAATTCCTTGGATCTCATGAGAAATGTTTCACCCGCGACATCGTCCCAGCCGCGTGTCTCCTGCTCCAGCCGTTCGACCCGCCCAAGGATGCTGGTCTGGCGGCGAATCTCGTAAGCGAGAGCGCGCCGGACGCCGCTGATGGAGTTCAAATTCTTGAGTTCGATTTTTGCTCCGAGTTCGGTTTGATTTTCCGGGCGCACGGAAACGTTGCAATCGCAGCGGAGCTGTCCCTTCTCCATATCAGCATCGCTCACAGCGCCGTAGATCAGGATCTGTTTCAACGCACTTAAGAACGCGAAGGCTTCCTCGGGTGAATTGATTTCCGGCTGAGTCACGATTTCCATCAATGGTGTGCCAGCGCGATTGAAATCAATGCCGGTGCTGGTCTCGAAATGGAAACTCTTTGCTACGTCTTCTTCGAGATGAATCCGCACCAGGCGCACTTCCTTGTCATGCGTAACGATATTTTTCTGAGCGTCCTTGGGATAAGCGAGATCATGCAAAGGCACGCTGCCGTTCGTGCATAGCGGCATGTCGTACTGCGAGATCTGATAATTTTTCGGCATGTCCGGGTAGAAATAATTTTTGCGATCGAACTTGCTGACCGGCGCGATGTCGCATCCGAGCATCAGCCCTGTTAGGATAGTCATGCGCAACGCTTCCTCGTTCATCACCGGCAACGCGCCGGGAAAGCCGAGGCAAACTGGACATGTGTGTGCGTTCGGTTCGGCGCCAAATTCAACAGGCGAAGCGCAAAACATTTTCGATCGCGTGTTGAGCTGCACGTGCACTTCGAGGCCGATCGTGGCGATATATGAAATTGCAGATTTCAAATTGTAGATCTCAAATTTGCAGATGCTGACTTACGAGGCTACGTCAGCTATCACAGCCCACAATCTGCAATCTAGAATTGGCAATTTGCAATCACACTTTGATCGCGTTTTGGCGCAATGCGTGATCGCACAGAACAAGCGCAGCCATGGCTTCGACAATCGGCACGGCTCGTGGAAGAACACAAGGATCATGGCGTCCGCGTGCTGCGAGTTCGGTCTGCTCGTTTGAAGTAGTAACGGTTTTCTGTTCGAGCGCGATCGTTGCGGGCGGCTTAAATATAGCGCGAAAGTAAATCTCTTCGCCGTTGCTAATGCCACCTTGCACTCCTCCGGAGTTGTTCGTGGTTGTCCGAATTCTTCCAGCACGGGTTTCGAACGCATCGTTGTGCTGCGAGCCGAGCATCTGTGTCGCTCCTATTCCCGAACCGATCTCGAAGGCTTTCGCAGCCGGAATGCTCAGCATCGCTTTCGCCAGGTCCGCTTCAAGCTTGTCGAACACGGGCTCGCCAAGCCCCGGTGGGATGCCGCGCGCCACACACTCGATCACGCCCCCGACGGAGTCGCCTGCATCCCGAATCTCTTCGATCAGCGCGATCATCTTTTTCGCAGCGATAGCATCCGGGCAGCGGACAATATTTCCCTCAACATCGCTCATCTTCACGGTGGAACGGCTAATCTTCGCGGTCACTTCATGGATTTGAGTTACGTACGCGACTAGTTCGAAGTCTGCGTACAACGCGGACAATGTTTTCTTTGCAATCGCCCCCGCTGCGACGCGACCAATCGTTTCACGCGCAGACGCGCGGCCGCCTCCCTGCCAGTTTCGGATCCGGTATTTGGCCTCATAAGTGTAATCGGCATGCGACGGTCGAAATTTGCTCGCAATCTCATGGTAATCTTCAGGTCGAGCGTCTTTGTTCCGAACAAGAATTGCGATCGGCGTCCCGAGCGTTTTTCCTTCAAAAACACCGGATAAAAGTTCGCACCGGTCTTGCTCTTTGCGCTGCGTGGTCAGTTTGCTTTGACCCGGGCGACGACGATCCAGGTCTCGTTGAATGTCCACTTCGGAAATTTCAATGCGCGGCGGGCAACCATCAATCACTACACCGATACCGCCGCCATGGGACTCGCCAAATGTGGTGACGCGGAACAATTGGCCAAATGTGTTGCCCATGAACGGCAAGAATAATTCGCTATCCATCAATCACAACGCGCAATCTCATTAACACCGGGCTTTGGCCCCGTGCTTTACATGAGCGAGCACGAGGTCGCGAAAGAGGCCGTTAAAACGGGTCGAAGCCAGGCTGTCCGTCCGCACCTGACGAAAGTCAGGTGTTAATGAGAGACGGATCAAATCGCTTTAAGCGCGTTCTTTAAGTCCTCGATCAAGTCGCGGACGTCCTCAACACCGACAGACAACCGGACAAGCGAATCTGTGATGCCAAGTCTTTGCCGTTGTTCTTCCGGAACAGAGGCATGCGTCATCAGCGCGGGATGATTGATCAGGCTTTCCACGCCACCCAGGCTTTCCGCTAATGAGAACAAGTGCGTGTTCTCAAGAAAACGGCGCGTTCCGGCAAGATCGGTTTTCAGAACGATCGTGACCATCCCGCCGAACCCCCGCATTTGCTGCCGAGCCAGATCGTGTTGTGGGTGGGATTTTAGCCCGGGATAATAGACCGATTTGACCTCGCGTTGGCTCTCAAGCCAGCGCGCAATCTCAAGCGCATTTGAGCAATGCCGTTCTATGCGAAGCGCCAGCGTCTTTAGGCTGCGCAGAACGAGAAAACTATCGAACGCGCCGGCGATCGCGCCGACTGAATTTTGCAAGAAAGCAATTTGATCAGCGAGTTCCTTATTTTTCCCTACAACAACGACGCCGCCCACCAGATCGGAATGCCCGTTCAAATATTTCGTTGCGGAATGCAAAACGATATCGAATCCCGATTCAATCGGTCGCTGGATCCAGGGAGTCGCAAACGTGTTGTCGCTAACCGAAATCAATTTCCGTTTGCGCGCGATCTTCGCGATCGCGTCCAGATCGATCAGCTTGAGCAGCGGATTACTAGGGGTCTCGATCCAAACCATGCGCGTGTTTGGTTTGATTGCGCGCTCGAGATCCTTCGCATCGCTCAAATCGACGTAAGTGAAATCAAGATTTGCGGATCGCCTGCGCACTCTGTCGAATAGTCGGAAGGTACCGCCGTACAAGTCGTCGCTCGCGACAACATGCGAACCGCTGTCAAGCCCCTCCAGCACTGTCGCCATTGCAGACAGACCGGATGCGAATGCAAACCCGCGCGATCCGCTTTCCAAATCCGCAATGCATTTTTCGTACGCCAGGCGTGTGGGATTAATTGAGCGGGCGTAATCGTACCCTTTGTGTTTCCCGGGGCTTTCCTGCACGTAGGTCGACGTGGCGTAAATCGGTGTCATCACCGCGCCGGTCGTGGGATCTGGTTGCTGCCCGGCGTGAATGGCGCGCGTCGCGAAACCCTGTTCCTTTTTCATTGTCGATGTCTAAATGCGCTAAACGAACTCGCGTTCCGGCGGCGTGGACGATTTCGGCATGTTAAGCCGCAGATAGGAAAGCAAATCGGTGCGTGTAATCAGCCCAAGAAATTTGTTGTCGTCCATCACGATTGTGACTCGGCCACGATCGAATACTCCGAGCAAGTCTGCGATTTTGGCGTCAGGCGGCAGCGTTTCCAACTGATCCGTCATCGCCATGCTCACGGGGTCGTTAAAATGCGACGGCTCGCGATGCACTTTTACCAGAAGATCGGACTCATCGATGATCCCGATGGCGCGTCCGCTTTTGTCGACCACCGGAAGCTGCGACACATCCGAGCCGCGCATTCGTTTGAACGCTGTGAGCAACGAATCATCCGGCCCCACCGTGATCACTTCGCCAGCTTCGTATCGATGCGAGATCAAATCACTCAGATCGCCGTGTGGTGGGCGATGAATGAAACCCTGCTCGGCCATCCAAAAATTGTTATACATCTTCGAGAGATACTTATTGCCAGTATCAGGAACGAGTGTGACCACGCGTTTTGGCTTTGTTTGCTCCCGGCAATAACGCAACGCGCCGGCGAGAAGCGTCCCGGTGGAGGAGCCACCGAAAATTCCTTCCTTACGCAAAAGCTCGCGTGCTGCGGCAAAACTATCCGCATCATCAATCTCGTATGCTTCTGTGACTAACGACATGTCCGCGATTTCCGGAACGAAATCTTCGCCGATCCCTTCCACTGCCCAGCTGCCGGATTCAACGAGCTGGCCGGTTTTAACGTACTCGTACAAGATCGAGCCAGTTGGGTCTGC
>DATFXP010000135.1:0-5217 GCA_035315785.1 Candidatus Udaeobacter sp.
TTCATGTCTATCCAGTTGGCGATGAAGTTTTCGTTGAAAACATCGCCACGCAGCAGGAAGGAATGATCGGCTTGGAGCGCTTCAATTGCGCCGCGAAGTGAATCGGGGACGCTGGCGACTTGAGCGAGTTCTTCCGGTGGGAGTTCGTAAAGATTTTTGTCCAGCGGATCGCCGGGATCCATGCGGTTTTGGATTCCGTCGAGGCCCGCAAGAAGCATCGCGGAGAAGGCGAGATATGGATTGGCAGCGGCATCGGGCGTGCGGAACTCGATGCGCTTTGCCTTTGGGCTGGGTGAGTAGGTCGGGATTCGAATTGCGGCGGAGCGATTGCGGGCAGAGTAGGCGAGATTGACCGGCGCCTCGAATCCAGGGACGAGCCGTTTGTAGCTGTTGGTCGTGGGATTCGTCAGGCACGTTAGCGCCGGCGCGTGTTTTAAGACTCCGCCAATGAAAAATAGGGCGATATCACTGAGCCCGGCGTAGCCGTTCCCGGCAAAGAGCGGTTTATCGTCTTTCCAAAGCGAAATGTGTGTATGCATGCCGCTGCCATTGTCCCCAAAGATTGGTTTCGGCATGAAGGTCACCGTTCTGTTGTGCCGTTTGGCGACATTTCGCAGGATGTATTTGTAGTACTGCATGTTGTCGCCCATGCGTTTGAGCGGTGCGTAACGAATGTCGATCTCTGCCTGGCCGGCAGTTGCGACTTCATGATGTTGGCGCTCAATGGGCACGCCTGCTTTCTCGAGCTCTAAACACATTTCATTGCGAATGTCCTGCAACGTATCCATCGGCGAGACAGGAAAGTACCCTTCCTTTGGTCGAATCTTGTAACCAAGGTTCGGAAATTCTTCGCGCGCGCTGTTCCAATGCCCTTCGACGCTATCGACGATGTATGACGCGGCGTTGCCGCTGTTGGCAAATCGCACATCGTCGAAGATAAAAAATTCTGCTTCCGGCCCAAAGAAGGCGGTGTCAGCGATTCCCGTGGATTTGAGGTAAGCCTCCGCTTTTTCGGCAACACCGCGCGGATCTCGGTCGTACGGCTCGCGAGTGATCGGATCGACGATGGTGCAGATCAGCGAAAGCGTCGGCTCAGCGTTGAAGATGTCGATCCACGCCGTGACCGGATCTGGAATGACGAGCATGTCAGAGGCGTTTATCACTTTCCAGCCGCGAATGCTCGAGCCGTCGAATCCAAGTCCCTCCGAAAAAATGTCCTCGTTATACTCGGTGAGCGTGGTGGTGAAATGCTGCCATGTTCCTGGCAGATCGGTGAATTTGAAATCCACAAGCTTTACGCCGTGGTCTTTGATCATTTTGCTGACGTCGGATGGGGTTTTGTCTTTGGCCATATTCAGAAGCTTCAGTTCATAGTTGAGCGTTGATGGAAAGCAAAATGACCAAATCCGAATGACGAATGCAGAAAGAATGATTGAATGAGGACCCGGCCGCGGCGGCCTGGATTTCGTCATCCGACTTGTGTCATTGTCTCGTCATCGTCATTTGAGCTTCGTCATTCAAATCAAACCGCTTTTTCGCCGATCTCCTCTGTGCGTATGCGCACCGCGTGTTCGACCGGGAGTACGAACACCTTTCCGTCCCCGATCTTGCCAGTCTTCGCTGCGGCCACCACGACGTTGACCGCTTTTTCAATCAAGTCGTCCGCCATTACCACTTCCACTTTTACCTTCGGCAGAAAATCTACCGTGTATTCGCTGCCACGGTAGATTTCAGTGTGCCCTTTTTGTCGCCCAAAACCTTTGACTTCCGTAACGGTCATCCCTTCGATGCCAAGCTCCGCGAGCGCTTCTTTGACTTCTTCAAGCTTGAACGGTTTGATAATGGCTTCCAGTTTTTTCATGTCGCAGTAGGCTTGGCATCGCGCGGCGCTTTGCAATCGAAAGCCATCCGCAGCACGCGCTCTCATAGCAACGCCCCGGTAGGGATGTCAAGCAGTGTTTATTGTCGGCAAAATGGTTAAAGCGTAGAAGAGTTGAAGCGGATTTTCACATTCTGATCTCCGCACCTCGGAAGAATATGTACATAGCTTCCGCTGGACCAGTTCTCCGCAGATGTGTCGATGCTAGCCGTGGCGAGCAGCGCTACAACTTTCTTCTGTAGCGTCGATTTCTGATCGGGGAATCGGCAGGCAGAGATCGCCCATACAGGTGCCGCAAGCATCGAAAACGCGGCTTGCCCGGTGCACACGATGCAAGGAACCTCACCGGCACGGATGCCAATCCCCTTGGGCAGCCATTCGCGAGAACGCCTGAATATATTTATGCCACAGCGCTGTGAATTATTCGCCGTGGTGTCTCACGAGGTTCCCGTTCGGGTCCACCTCGAATCCCGACTCTTTACCATTCGCTTTGACGAACACTTCGTAGTGGGCCATCGGGATCATCTTCCCTTTTGGTTAATTGTCTCTTGAAACGATGCGGGGAGTGACTTCAGGTCGACGTTTTCTCCAAGATGTTTTCCAGGTTGAGCGGCCGCGCCCAAAGTTAGGCCGACGCCGATTGCTATCGCCAGGACTGCTTTCGTCGTTTGCATAGTATTTCACGCTACTGCCCTTGGAAAAGCCGTCCAAAGATTTAGCATCACATTATTGTCATTGAGTGACTATGGCGGATACGGATCGCAAAACCCGCAAAGCCAATGTAACGCTCCGAGCAAAAATTTGACCCTGCCTGACATTACAATTCTGTAATGACTACGCATTCCTCCAAGGAGGTTGGTTGCCGTGGCTGCAATGAAGTGGATAGGCCGCAGCCCGGTGGAGCGGGCTGCGGCCGCTCTTCTACCCGAGTTGCGTAGATGCTGTGCTTTGCACGCAATGAGTCGCCGCCCAACTCTCCGCCGTGATCGGGCACTCGAACCTAACGGGCTAACGCAAAAATTCCAGCAGCTTCTGCCCACGCGTGGCGAAGCCTCATTCGCGTACACGCGATTAAGTTTTTTCTTTCCGGGCATCGGCGGACGCTGTTCTTTGTTCGCCGATGGCTGCGGCTGATGACCGGCGAATGAGCACCCGCGCGACGGGTGTGGTTGGCATCGCCATTTTGTCGAGTCGCCTGCTCGGGCTGATTCGCGAGATGGTGTTTGCCGGCTTGTTTGGCGCCGGAAGAAATCTCGACGCGTTTTTGATGGCGTTTCGGTTACCGAATTTGTTACGCGACCTTTTCGCCGAGGGCGCGCTTTCGACCGCGTTCATCACCACGTTTTCAAAAAAGATCGCGGTCGAAGGCGATCAATCGGCGTGGCGCCTTGCGAACAAGGTCGCTACGCTCACGGCGGTGTTCATGAGCCTGATCACATTGCTCGGCATCGTGTTCGCGCCGCAACTGGTGGAGCTGTTGACGTGGGGCAGTTGGTCGCCGGATAAAACCGAGCTCACGATCCTGCTCACCCGAATCATGTGGCCGTTCATGCTGATGGTCTCGCTCGCGGCGCTGGTGATGGGCATGCTGAATGCAAAACATGTGTTTGGTCCGCCGGCAATGGCGTCGAGTTATTTCAATCTCGGCTCGATCATTGCCGGCGTGGCGATCGGTTACTGGATCGATCCGCATTTCGGTGCGCGCTCGCTCGTCGGCCTGGCAATCGGCACGCTCATCGGCGGCGCGTGGCAATTGCTCGGACAATTCCCGTCGCTGTGGAAAGTCGGCTACAGGTTTCATCCCGATTTTCACTGGCGCGACGAAGGCGTGCGCACGGTGCTGACTTTGATGGGACCCGCGGTGATCGCCGCGAGCGCGGTGCAGGTAAACGTGCTGATCAACAGCGGCTTTGCAGCCAGTCTCGGGAACGGCCCGGTAAGCTGGCTCAACATTGCGTTTCGCCTGATGCAATTGCCGCTGGGAATTTTTGGCGTCGCCATCGGAACGGTGACGTTGCCGCTGGTATCGAAGAGCGCTGCGCTCGGGAACACAGCTGAATTTCGGGCGACGCTCGCGCGCGGGATGCGTCTGGCGTTCTTGCTCACTGTGCCGTCGGCGATCGGGCTGGCGATGCTGGCGTCGCCGATCATCAGCGTGATTTATCAGCACGGACGGTTCACGGCTGAAATGACACGGCAGACTGCAGGCGCGCTGCAATATTACGCGATCGGCCTCGTGGCGTATGCGGCGTTGAAAGTGTTGACGCCTGCGTTTTATGCGGTCGGCAAACGCAACACGCCAATGGTGGTGAGCTTTCTCGCCATCGGCGCGAACCTGTTTTTGAACTGGCTGTTCACGTTCCGACTGGGGTGGGGACATCGCGGCCTTGCGTTTTCCACCAGCCTCGTCGCGACGATCAATTTTCTTTTGCTCTACGCGCTGATGCGCCGGCATACGCGCCGGCTCGAGACGCGTCAGATGCTGATTGCACTCGGAAAAATTTGCGTTGCAGGTGCGCTGCTCGCTCTCGTTTGCCGGGCGGCGAATTACTGGTGGCTGGATGCATGGTCGGACATGCGGTTTTTCCAAAAGCTGGCGATACTCCTCGCGACAATTGCGTTTGCTGGGTCCGCATTTTTCGGCGCGGCGTTTCTTCTGCGCGTGAGCGAAGTCCAGGACATCATTGATGTTTTCCGGCGCAAGGTGAGCCGGTTGTAGAGGGGTTCGCCGCGGGGAACGCCTGAATTCTGGTTAGCGGCAAAGGCGCTCTTTCATTCCGAGCCTGGGGCAACGCCCCAGGTATTCGATAGTAGCCAGGGACAAGCGCTGAAAGCGCGATTCAATCTAGCGGCGTGTCTTCAATCCCAGACATAACGCTCATCGAAATCGACGCCGTGCTTGCACACAACCCGCGATATTCTTCTTGGGATGTGCGAGTGCGATGGTGCTCTTGTTGCTTACTCTACAGACGGAACGCGCATCTCGCCTCTCCCTTTGCCAAAGGGAGAGGATGAAGGTGAGGGATTGTTTTTCTGCCGCTCCTCGAGTGCGGACCAGATCGCTTGCAATACGCTATCGAGCTCCTGGCGAACCTGGTGATTCCAGAATCGCAGGACAACGACTCCAGAGCGTGCCAGGAATTCTGACCGCGCTCGATCGCGAGTTTGGCCTGCACGATAGTTATGCCGCCGCCGTTCAACTCGACGGCCAGCTTTGCGCTCGGGCAATAGAAATCCAAGACGTAATCGTCGAACGGATGTTGGCGGCGAAATTTGTAGCCCGCGAAATTTCGGTTCCGCAAGTGTCGCCAAAGAATACGCTCAGGCTGAGTCGCCCT